>CAZMNZ010000136.1:0-6005 GCA_964567765.1 uncultured Muribaculaceae bacterium | reverse complement strand
TCACAGGTCTTGCCCTCCTTGCTTCATACATCGAGGAGATCAAGATCGGTCTCACTCATCTCGGAAAGCAGATCTATAATGTTTCCGGTGAACTTATCGACGCTGCTCAGGCAACTATTCCGGATGTCATGGCCCACTACCATGTGGATCTGATGAACCCGGTGGTTCTTGTCGGAGTCTTCATCGGTGCGATGATGTCGTTCCTCTTCTGCGGTCTGACAATGAACGCTGTAGGCCGTGCGGCTCAGAGCATGGTGACTGAAGTCCGCCGTCAGTTCCGCGAGATCAAGGGAATCCTCACACGTGAGGCTACTCCGGACTACGCACGCTGCGTTGAGATCTCCACAAAGGGCGCTCAGAAGGAGATGCTCCTCCCTTCACTCATCGCGATCATCGTCCCTGTCCTCGTAGGTCTCATTCTCGGTCCTGCAGGTGTGATGGGTCTTCTTATCGGAGGTCTCGGCTCAGGCTTCGTTCTTGCCGTGTTCATGTCCAACTCAGGTGGAGCCTGGGACAACGCCAAGAAGTATGTCGAGGAAGGCCATCTCGGAGGAAAGAACTCAGAGGCTCACAAGGCAACCGTGACCGGTGACACAGTAGGTGACCCGTTCAAGGACACATCAGGACCGTCGCTCAACATCCTCATCAAACTCATGAGCATGGTGTCCATCGTGATGGCGATGCTCACCGTTGCAATCCATTAATCTGGAATGAGCCCTTTTAAATCCTTGAAAACGCCCTGTTTTGAGGATTTAAGAATAAAAAATGTCTTCAAATCCTTATTTTGAGGCCGTTTTGAGGATTTAAATCAGATATCTCTTAAATTAAACTGCTATCTTTGCAGGTCGGACCCTTGTGGTTCGGACATTGCAAGGATAGCACTTTTATGAGTAAAGACAAAGAAATATTAGAAAGCATTGCAGACAAGGAATATGAGCACGGCTTCGTCACGGATGTTGAGCAGGAGTTCATTCCCAAAGGTCTCAATGAAGACATCATACGCCTGATTTCCGCGAAGAAGGAGGAACCGGAGTGGATGCTTGAGTTCCGTTTGGATGCCTTCCGCCGCTGGCAGAAGATGACGCTTCCGACATGGGCCCATCTGGATATTCCGGAAATCGATTTCCAGGACATAATATATTATGCCGCCCCAAAGAAGGACGAGGACAGACCGAAGGAGATAGATCCGGAACTGGAGAAGACCTTTGACAAACTGGGCATTCCGCTCCATGAGAGGGCTGCGCTTGCGGGCGTGGCTGTGGATGCCGTGTTCGATTCGGTGTCTGTGAAGACCACCTTCCGTTCTGCTCTGGAGGAGAAGGGAATCATATTCTGCTCTTTCTCAGAGGCTGTGCGCGAACACCCGGATCTGGTCCGTAAATATCTGGCGTCAGTCGTGCCGGTGGGCGACAACTTCTATGCGGCACTCAATTCGGCGGTCTTCAGTGACGGCTCGTTCGTATATATCCCGAAGGGAGTGCGCTGCCCTATGGAACTCTCAAGTTATTTCCGCATCAATGCCAAGGGTACGGGTCAGTTCGAGAGGACGCTGATTGTCGCCGACGAGGGTTCGTATGTGAGTTATATGGAAGGATGTACGGCGCCTATGCGTGACGAGAATCAGCTGCATGCGGCTGTGGTCGAGATCATCGTGGAGAAGGATGCGGAGGTGAAGTATTCGACTGTCCAGAACTGGTATCCGGGAGATGCCCAGGGAAGGGGAGGAATCTTCAACTTCGTGACCAAGAGAGGAATCTGCAAGGGCTCCGGAAGCCATCTCTCATGGACTCAGGTGGAGACGGGATCGGCGATAACTTGGAAATATCCTTCGACCATCCTCAAGGGAGACAATTCATCGTCAGAGTTCTATTCGGTAGCCGTTACTAACAATTTCCAGCAGGCGGATACCGGAACGAAGATGATACACATCGGTCGCAACACCCGAAGCAGGATCATCAGCAAGGGTATCTCCGCGGGACGCAGCCAGAACAGTTACCGTGGTCTGGTGAAGATGCTTCCCGGTGCTGACAATGCGAGGAACTACTCTCAGTGCGACAGCCTTCTGATCGGATCCCAGTGCGGAGCGCACACGTTCCCATACATAGAGAATGCGAACAAGACTGCGGTGGTGGAGCATGAGGCGACCACTTCCAAGATCAGCGAAGACCAGCTCTTCTACTGCAACCAGAGGGGAATCGGTCCGGAGGAGGCTGTGGGACTTATCGTGAACGGATATGCCCGTGAAGTGCTCTCAAAACTGCCTATGGAGTTTGCCGTCGAGGCACAGAAACTCCTTCAGGTATCATTGGAGGGCTCTGTCGGATGATTTCGACAGTCTGCGGAAGAATTTTTATGGATGCCTGTTATCGAGACGTGATGAGTAATGTGTTGACTTCCAGTGCATTGAACAAACGGCTCGCTGTCCCCGGCATGCTAGCAGAATAGTTTAAGTGGTTGATTGACAGGTGTTTAGTCGTCACGAGAAATTTTGGTTAAATGGATTTTTGGAATATAATATTATTTGAATTGGGCGGAAGGCCGGTGCTGCTGATAGACATGCTGTCGGCGGTGTTCGGACTGACTACGGTCTTTCTTGCCGGCAGGAACAGCAAGTACAATTTTTATGTAGGGTATATATATACTGCATTGCTGTTCTTCATGTTCTGGCAGAAGAATCTGTATGCCAATCTTATATTGCAGCCTATTTCGTTGGGAATCAATATAATGGGTCAGTACAGGTGGAGCCATCCGAAGAAGTCTGAAGAAAGCGCTTCCGGAAACGGCGAACTGAAGGTATCCATGCTGACCTGGCCGCAGAGGGGACTGATCATCGGCCTGGTGCTGGTGTTTGCATGGGTGTGGGGCTGGCTGATGAGCATGATGGGAACAAGATGGTTTGTGGGATATTTCCCTGCCAATCCTCTTCCTTATCTGGACTGCTGTGTGACTGTGCTCATCCTCACGGCTCAGACTTTGTCTGCGCTGAAGAAATGGGACTGCTGGATTGCCTGGCTTTTCGTGAACATCGCCAACCTGACCCTGTACCTGAAGGCGGGACTGGTTTTCATGCCGATTGTCAGCTGCCTGTATCTGCTGAACGGCATATGGTCACTGTCCACTTGGTATAAACTATATAGAAGAGACGGTGGCGCGTAAATCACTGGTCATCAATAATATACGCAAACTGCGTGCCGCCAAAGGGGAGCACGCTGGTAAAGCAAGCGGCTGAGTGTCAGGGAGTTGTGTGCTGCCTTTTTGATAAATGGGAAAATTATAATAATATGGCAAACGATATATTGTTGAAGATAGAGGGCCTCAGGGCCTCGGTTGAGGACAAGGAGATCCTCAAAGGAGTGGACCTTACGATCCGCAAGGGTGAGATTCATGCAGTGATGGGTCCTAACGGTGCAGGAAAGAGTACTCTCTCTGCCGTTCTGGCAGGCAAGCCGCAGTTCACCGTGACGGAGGGTACAGTCGAATTCATGGGCCAGAACCTGCTGGCGATGTCTCCTGAGGAGCGCGCTTGGGCAGGCATATTCCTGTCGTTCCAGTATCCGGTGGAGATACCGGGAGTGACGATCACCAATTTCATGAAGACCGCTGTGAACGCTCATCGTGCAGGCAAGGGGCTTGAGCCGTTGAAGGCGGGAGATTTCCTGAAACTCATGCGTGAGAAGATGGCGTTCGTGCAGATGAAGCCAGAATTTGCAAAGCGTGAGGTGAATGTGGGATTCTCCGGCGGAGAGAAGAAGCGTAACGAGATCTTCCAGATGGCCATGCTCGACCCGACTCTGGCGATTCTTGACGAGACTGACAGCGGACTTGACGTGGATGCCCTTCGCATCGTGGCAAACGGTGTGAATGCCCTTCATACCCCAGAGAAGGCTGCCATCGTCATAACTCACTACCAGAGACTTCTGGACTATATCGTTCCGGATGTCGTCCATGTGCTGAAGGATGGCCGCATCGTCAAGACTGCCGGCAAGGAACTCGTGGCAGAAATCGAGGAGAAGGGATACGATAATCAGTAGAGAAAGATTTATGACTGAGATAATTACAGTTCAGGAAGGACAGTCCCTTAGAAGAGTCGATGTCCAGGCGGGTCAGAAGGCCGATATGGTCTTTCTCGTCTATCCGGGCGTCAGTTGCGACGTGAAGCTGGACGTCAGTCTTCTTGGCGAAGGGGCGGAGGCGAACATATATGGAGTATATGTCTGCGGAGCGGCTGAAAGGGTGAAGATATCCGTGGATATGTACCATAATGTGCCTCACTGCAATTCGCGCCAGCTTTTCAAGGGAATCGCCGGAGGAGAGTCGCGTGTGGATTTCTATGGAAAGATCATCGTGGCAAAGGATGCCCAGAGGGCCGAGGCATATCAGGAAAACCACAACCTGCTGCTGTCGGATAAGGCAAAGGTGGACACAAAGCCGCAACTGGAGATATATGCGGACGACGTGAAGTGCTCCCACGGAGCGACCATCGGACGTCTCAACGAGGAGGAGCAGTTCTATATGCGTTCACGCGGAATCACCCGCGAAGATGCAAAGGTGCTCCAGATGATATCGTTCATCTCGCCAGTCCTGGAAAACATCCCTGACGAGACAGAGCGTACTGCAATAGCCGCCGAATTCGAGTCACATATCAGAAATATCATCCGTAATATCTGACTGTCAGGGCATGTGCATGAAGTGATATGCCACCCACGGCTAGGGGGTGCCCTCGGTGAGGGCGAGTGTCACGGAGTGCATGTGCCCTGATGGTCAAGGACAAGTCATTATGATAACAAATCCGAACGTAAAGATCAATCTGGGACTGAACGTCCTCCGCAAGAGGGAGGACGGCTTCCACGATCTTGAGACACTTTTTGTGCCTTATTTTGGTATCAGTGATACGCTTGAAATCGTAGTAGGCGATGACTACAGCCGTACTTCAGCATCACTCTTTGCGCGATATGGCTCGCAGATCGCTCCTTCACAAGGCAGTGTCAAGCCGGAAGGTGTATTTGGGGTGGAGACAGAGGAAAGTGCCGCTCCGAAACTGGTGCAGGGCATGTCTGAGGACGGTCGTCTGATGATTACCATTGCCCGCGAGGAGGGAGTGGACTGGGACCCGTTGAATGACCTGACAGCAAAGGCGTATTTCATTCTGGCGGAGGACCACAAACTGCCTCCTGTGAAGATTTTCCTCGAAAAGACCTCGCCGGTGGGTGCCGGATTGGGGGGAGGCTCTGCAGATGCTGCCTTTGCATTGAAGATGCTTAACGAACTTTGCGGACTTGGACTTGATGAGAGACAGTTGGCCGGATATGCTTCGCGCCTCGGAAGCGACTGCGCCTTCTTTATATACAACCGTCCAATGATAGGTGAAGGCCGTGGTGAAATACTTACCGAGTATCCGCTGGATGATTGTTTTGACGTTGCCTGTCATGATTCGTCCGTTTCCGGAAGGCGCGACGGAGGCGACGTCAGATATCAGGTTCAGGTTATTACACCATCTGGTATTGCGGTGTCGACAAAAGATGCTTACAGCGGAATCCGCCCCCACCTTCCTGAGGTTCCGTTGAGAGAGGCTCTTGCACGTCCGGTTGAGGAATGGGACGGCATCCTGGTCAATGATTTTGAAGAGACGGTCTTTGCTAAATATCCGGAACTTGCAGCAATCAAGAAATCGCTATATGATTCCGGAGCGATATATGCCTGCATGTCCGGCTCCGGCTCCGCATTGTTCGCGATCTATCCGGTTGACTAGCCTCGTGGAACAAGCCCGATGAGGTTCCTCACTCCGGAATTTGACAAAAAAAAGAAAAAATCATAAAAAAGAGAAAAATGTGACGAATGCGTCTGAATCTGTGGCCTGCGGATTTGGGCGCATTCCTTCTTTTGACTTCCTTTGAGGAAAAAAGGAAGAGATGAGAAGATGTAGGAATGATAACAGTGGATGCGGACAGATGACATTGGCTGCCGGTGTCTTGGCGCTTTTTGTTGCTTGTGGAATATCGGAGATT
>CAZMNZ010000135.1:3175-6036 GCA_964567765.1 uncultured Muribaculaceae bacterium | reverse complement strand
GGCCACATGAACGGATTCACCGACAATGCCAGCCAGTTTGACGGCTCGCAGGTGACCTTCCCTAAACTTCTGCAGCAGAACGGATATGCCACCGGAATCGTCGGCAAATGGCATCTGATCAGCGAGCCTCAGGGATTTGACCATTGGAGCATTCTGACCGGACAGGAGGAGCAGGGTGACTACTATGATCCTGAATTCGAGGAAAACGGCATTCCCGTAAAGGAGGAGGGCTATGTGACCGATATCATCACGGACAAGGCTCTGGAGTTCATTGATGAGTTCAGAGAGGAAAAGCCTTTCATGCTCATGCTCCATCACAAGGCGCCTCACCGTAACTGGATGCCGGCTCCGCGTCATCTCGGAATGTTCAACGACACCGTATTTCCCGAACCTGAGACATTGTTTGACGATTATGAAGGACGCAGTGAAGCGGCCCGTACTCAGGACATGTCCATTGCCGGATCACTGCAGGAACAGTGGGATTTCAAACTTCTGACACGTGAAGAGATTCTTGCGGGAAACAACAGGCTGTATGATGTCTATACACGAATGCCTGAAGATGTCCAGCACAAATGGGACAGCGTTTATGCCGGACGAATCTCCGAATACCGCAGCGGCAGGCTGAAGGGCAGGGAACTGGTACGATGGAAATACCAGCAATATATGCGCGACTATCTGGCGACCCTTATGAGCGTGGACGAGAGTATCGGCCGTGTTCTGGATCACCTCGAAAAGACCGGTGAACTTGACAACACCGTCATCGTATATACGTCCGACCAGGGTTTCTTTCTCGGAGAGCACGGCTGGTTCGACAAGAGGTTCATGTATGAGGAATGCATGAGGATGCCGCTTCTAGTGCGCTATCCCAAGATGATAAAGGCAGGCAGCAGGACGGAAGCCATAAGCATGAACATCGATTTCGGACCGACATTTCTGGACATTGCCGGTGTCGAGGTTCCGGAAGACATGCAGGGACGCTCCTTCAAGGAAGTGCTCGCAAACGAAGGAGCAGTCCCAGATGACTGGCGCGAAGCCGCATACTACCACTACTATGAATATCCCGCAGAGCATTCCGTCAAGCGTCATTACGGAATCCGCACCTCCGACTGCAAGCTGATCCATTTCTATAACGACATCGACCAATGGGAGATGTATGACATGAAGGCTGACCCTCAGGAGATGAGGAACGTATATGACGATCCTTCATACGCCGACAAGAGGGCTCAGATGCATAGGATTCTTGAAGATGTGCAGCAGGAATATGGGGACACGGACCCATGCGAAAAGGAGCACGTCCTCTTCAAGGGCGACCGCAGAACATTCGACCGCACGAAATAACTTTTGAAAGAAAAGACATGGATAGAAGAGATTTTATAAAGACTAGCGGCTGGACCATGCTGGGTCTGGCGGCGACAGGCAGCCTTCTCGGCTCATGCACACCAGGCAGCAAAGAGGCCAGGAAGATAATGCCGACTCCTTCCGGAATGAAGATGTTCTGGGGAGACCTCCATAATCACTGCAACCTCACCTATGGTCATGGAGACATGAGGGATGCCTTTGAGGCGGCAAAGGGACAGCTGGACTTCGTCAGCGTCACGCCTCATGCGATGTGGCCGGACATTCCGGGAAAGAACGACCCCCGTCTGAGCTGGGTGATCGACTATCACACCGATGCTTTCAGAAGACTCCGCAAGGGAGGATACGAGAAGTATCAGGCAATGACCAAGGAATATAACAAGGAAGGGGAATTCCTGACGTTCATCGGCTATGAGGCACACAGCATGAAGCATGGAGACCACGTGGCTCTTCACCATGACCTGGACGCTCCTCTGACCGGCTGCAGTTCCATTGAAGACTGGAAGGAGAAGTTCAAGGGTCAGAAGGTGTTCGTGACCCCTCACCATATGGGATATCAGACAGGATACCGCGGATATAACTGGGATTTCTTCAGCGAAGGAGACCAGACTCCGTTCGTGGAGATGCTGTCACGTCACGGACTCGCAGAAGGAGACATGGGAGACATCAATTACTACCATGACATGGGTCCTCGTCAGTGGGAAGGAACGATCCAGTACGGTCTGAGCCAAGGTCATAAGTTCGGAATCATGGGTTCGACCGACCAGCATTCAGGATATCCCGGAAGCTATGGTGACGGACGAGTGGGCGTGCTTGCAGAGAGTCTCACTCGCGACAACATCTGGGAGGGCCTGCGTACCCGACACACATGCTGTGCAACCGGAGACAAGATAAACATAGACTTCCGTCTCAACGATGCTTTCATGGGTGACGTGACCAAGGGTGACAGAAGGCGCATATATCTGAATGTTACCGGAGAAAGCTGCATCGACTATGTAGATATAGTCAAGAACAACAGGCTTATAGCCCGTCTGAACGGTCCTCTGATTCCCCAGATGCCGGCAGGAGACACGGTCCGTTGCAAGATAAAGATGGAATATGGCTGGAACCGCGAGGAGAAATATGTTCCTTGGAACGGCAAGATATCCATCGACAAGGGTAGAATCCTGAGCGTAACCCCTTGCTTCCGCGGTGCCGCCTTCACATCTCCTCAGGAGGGCGAGACAGAATTCCACACCCACATCAACAGGATTGTCAGTGTCAGCGATACTGCGGCAGAACTGGCTCTGCATACCACAAAGAACCCTAACACAGTGACTCCTGCAACCCAGGCCGTGATCCTTGATGTCGAGATGCCGCTTGACGGAGTCATTACATCAGATTTCAACGGACAGGCATTCAGCCATACTCTGGCCGAACTTCTTGAGGGCTCACGCTCGCACTTCATGCGCGGATGGCTCAGCGAGGCGGTACTCTTCAACAGGGCAATGCCTGAAAGCTGCTGG
>CAZMNZ010000135.1:0-3075 GCA_964567765.1 uncultured Muribaculaceae bacterium | reverse complement strand
GTGCTGAGGCGATGAGTTGTGCGGGAAATCCCGACCTGCATACGCCGAATATGGACCTTCTTGCACAAAGGGGCGTGAGGTTCACCAATGCATATTGCGCAATGCCGCTGAGCGGGCCGTCGCGTGCGGCGATGTTCACGGGATATATGCCGAGTCAGAGCGGAATGACAGAGAACGAGATGCCTCTTGTGGACTCGCTCAGAAGCAATACGCTCGGAACATTGGTCAGGGAGGCAGGATATGACTGTGCATATGCCGGGAAATGGCATGTGAACACGCTCAGCATTCCGGAAGATGAATTCGGATTCGACAACATAAAGGACAACGGTGATATTGGTCTGGCCGAATCATGCGTGGAATATCTTAAGAACCGCAGCAGAAAGCAGCCGTTCTTCCTCGTCGCGTCATTCATCAATCCGCATAACATATGCGAATATGCGCGAGGTCAGAAGACACCTCATGCGAAGGTTCCGAAGACCGCACTTGAGGACTGCCCTAACCTCCCGGAAAACTTTGCAGTCTCCCCGTATGACGCCTCTGTACTGAGGTTCGAGCAGCAGCAGAACTACCAGCTCTACCCTACCACGACATACACCCCGGACGATTGGAGACAGTATCGCAATGCCTACTACAGGCTGACCGAAGCAGTGGACGCGGAAATAGGAAAGATTCTGGCAGAGGTGGAGAGACAGGGATTATGGAAGAACACTGTCATCATCTTCACATCCGATCACGGAGACGGTAACGGTGCTCATCAGTGGAACCAGAAGACCGCTCTGTATGAAGAAGTTGTCGGGGTACCGATGATTGTATGCCTGCCGGGTGGAAAGAATGCCGGCAAGGTTTCGGAGGCTATTGTGAACAATGGAATTGACCTGATGCCCAGTATCTGTGAATGGACTGGAGCAGAACTTCCTCACGGACGTCCAGGTGTCAGTTATAAGGATGCTGCGGAGAAGGGAACTGCCGGACAGCCTTTTATCGTGACTGAGACCAATTTCAATCAGACAGCCGGAACCCTTGGATGGATGGTCCGCACTCCAAAGTACAAATACGTCCTGTATGACAAGGGTCAGTACCGTGAACAGCTTTTCAACATGTCAGAGGACAGTCTGGAGATGCGTAACCTTGCAGTTGAGTCAAAATACCGCGATGTGCTTCTGGAACACCGCGCAATCCTGAAAAACTGGCTCAAGACTACTCCAGGGCCGGAGCGTGCCCGTCATCTGAGATTCCTTCCGGAATAAGAACTCCTACTAAGATCATAATCAACCACTTAAAAACGGAGACCTGCGTCAAATGACGCAGGTCTCCGTTTTTCTATAGTGTCAGAGTGTACTTTCCAGGAGCGGCTGTAAAGTAGAACGATCCCGACTCCGGATCCACGTCAATCTGCTCTACAACCTTCTTACCGTTAAGGATAGTCCACTTACCTGCTGACAGATCGGTTACAAGAACCTTCACCTTCTTGCCTGCCGCCTTTGGAATCTCGAAAGCGAACTCTTCTGAAAGCGCCTTGCCGTCACGGCTGAATGTAACCACTCTGCCGGCAACAGATACTCCTACAACCTTTTCAGCATCAATCTTCTGAACCGGAAGCGGAGTGACTGTGTTGTCCATCACCTGAATCACATTAAGGAAGCAATCTTCTGCAGCAGCAGTCTTAGGAGTCACCTCAACTCTCCACTCTCCCCTTTCGTTACATGGATCAGGACGGGTGGTCGCTGAATTCGGGTAGTTTTCGCCGAACACCCAGAACTCCTTGCCGGGGCCTCCCACCTTGTCTATACCGGCTGATTCCGGCAATAGAACGCTGCAATGAAGCTTTCCGCTGTCACCGTCCTTTGTCCTTGCCACCGTAAACCCGTCCTTTCCGGTCTGAGGCTCCTCAATGCTGTGCAGAAGCCAGTATTTCCTGAATGACGGGTCTGCAGAGACGACATGATCATACACAATGAGCACAGCCTGCACATCTGTCACCACACCTTCAGGATTCCTGTCCGCATTCCCCTCAGGTTCCAGATTAAGGAACACAAACGAGCGGCGCACATCATCCACCTTCTCAGTATATGCCTTCGTGATGTCACCTTTCAGATATGAATATTCAGGAGTGTGCAGATCCGGGCCAACTCCATGAGCCAGCGTCTTGCCCACTGTATAACTCTCACTCAGCAGGTCCTTGAAGCTGCGGCATGTATCCCATCTGTCTCCCGGCATCCTCTGTCCGCCATCGTTGGCTGCAAACTCAGTCTTGTCTCCACCTCCATAGTTCCAGCAGGCAAACTTTTCCGACGGATCATATATGAGCAGCGAGTTATGGGCAATGGTCCTCTTGAAATAGTTCTTGTTGTGAGGGCTGTTATAGCCTCCCGCAGAGCCTTGATACGAACCGGAATCAATGGCTAAAGGCCCTCTGTAATATATCTGGAAGGCTCCTCCGTCCATATGCTGATGGTTGCCGTAGAACTGCTCGTTCACCTTCATCTCTGCGACGACACTGTTCGCTCCCCAGCCTGTCCTTGCTATCATCCATCCGAACGGAGTGCCGCTGTAGCGTGTAAGCGGCAGATCGTCCGGAGCCTTGCCTTTGAGGTCAAAGTCCCTCCACAAAAGTTCCAGCATCAGCATATGGGTCTCCACATTCGGTTTTCTGTCGTACTCATAGGCCAGATAAGGATCGTCATAATAGCTGGCTGCAAGCATGGCCGGCATCGAATAGTTCTGAGGCTTGTCCCTGCGGGCAGGATTGACATCACCTGCCGGCATCATCTGTCCGTCCGGACGCCTGCGATAGATCAGATCATACATGACATACTGCTGCGACGGGTCATATATAGCCCCTGCGCCCATCTTATCCAGTATCCACATGGAGTTGAGGTCATTGGTAAACCTCACTGTTATATACCCGCTGCCCTGATGATAGTTCATACCTTTATAAGTATAATTCCTGACAGGGATATAGTCTTCATACAGCATCTGAATGACATGATCGTACATGTCCGGATATTCATCATATATGGCAATGCCACAAGAAAGCATATCCCTGAGAATCATCCATTCGGATGAATGACCGGC
>CAZMNZ010000134.1:0-6053 GCA_964567765.1 uncultured Muribaculaceae bacterium | reverse complement strand
CGTGTACTTTTTGCGTGTTGTCTTTCCCATAACTGGTCGTAAAGTTAAGTCTAAATTTTAACTTAACAACCTGTCCAGTTTCTGGGGACCATTATAAACATTCTTTCAGCATTGCTGGGAGGCTTCATACCGGGCAGCATCATCGGAGCGGTCATCGGATCTGCAATCCTGAAACTTTTCCGTATGAAGTCCCCGATTGCAAAAGGCCTTGCCATAGCCCTGACGGGGGTTATGACAGCAGTTGTTGTTCCGTTTTTCAATCTTGTAGTCGGATTATAGAACCGCAGGTTTCCTATTTCACAACTCCGCTATAAGGCTTTGGATGTCTTCACAAGGCTGTCACCCAGGCCGATCGTGTAGCCCTGCGAGAAGAACACTACCCTGTTGAAGGTGTCCGCAAGGACTATCAGAGGCAGGCGGTCGTTCTTTTCAAGTTTCATCTCGGTCGCGATCATCCTGCGGATGCTGCCGTCCTTGTCTATGCCGAATCTGACTGTCGAAGGCAGGTTGAAGTGCTCCGAACGGAATTTTCTGCAATCATCCTCAGTTGCGAATATGACCACAAGAGGGCGTCCCCACGCTTCAAGTTCGGCCGCTGCGGCAGATATATCCATGAAGGCGTGATTTGTCGGCTCCGTGCCGTAATCCACAAGGGCGACTGCGAAATAGCCGCGGCCAGTCGTTTCGAGGATAGACTTCTCGGCTCCATCAAGAGTGAGATATTTTGCCTCGGAATCGAAACTTCCGATGACACGGATCTGATCCTTTATATCCCTCATCACCAGGTCAGCCACGGTGGTCTTTCCCTCCTCGACAGTAAGGAAAGTGACATCAGCAAAGACATTTCCTCCGGACATCCTGGATCCGCTGACCAGCATATAGTAGCCGCAGTCCATCTGGGCAGGCTTCCTGAACAGATCAGACCACACCCTGTTGCCGTAATTCAGGAGTTTGAAAGTGCCGTCCTCGAATCTGGAGATCGTGAAGTGGGTCTTGTATTTCGGATCGTCGAGAAGAGGAATCTCGGAGTAACGCAACTGGAGTTTTCCCTTAGGGCCGGCCACCTGCTCCTGAGCATCGAAGTCCACATCGTAGATCACGCCGTTCCTTTCATATTTCAGTGCGCCTGTCACGGTGTCGCTCCATGCCGGAATTCCGAACGAGCGGCACATCGCGACAAAGAATATCTCCCTCGAATTCCTGTCTGCGATCCTTGTTTCCCAGACCCTCTGAGGCAGGATCTGGATGTAGTATCTGCTGATGTCGTCACGCAGGGTAAGATTGTCCCTGCACCAATCCACCAGCAGGGCAGGATCCCTGCGCACAGAATCCGCAAGAGTCTGAGGCACAGCATTCTGGAGGAAGGCACGATAAGGCGAGAGCAGTTCGCTGTTCACCCTCGGACACATTACTTCGGCAACTGCTGAAGCGGGATCGGTATTGTAGAGGTGATCCTCCAGAATATATGCAGGAGTGTCACGAAGGTCCTTTTCTGAAACCGAAAGCAGAAGGTCCAGAGCCCTGGCTCCCATTCCCTTAGAAGAGGCCTGGGCAAGGAAAGAAGATATTTCCGGATGGTTTCCCCTTGAAGCCACCATCACACGGGCGGTCTTCTCCGGATCCAGTCCATGCTCCCCCGCGAATTCAAGTGCCCTCGCATTGTCATAGAAGGTAGCGACATACGCATTCCTGAGCGAGTCCTCATATTCCAGTCTGCACAGATTCTCTGCAGCCTGTTCCGGGGTCACGTCAGGAATCTGAGCGTTCTCCACAGGCGGCACGATCTCCATTTCCAGATGAGGAATTTCACTGAACTCCTTCTTGTCGAGAGCGATCGTCACCTCCTTGTCCTTTCCATACGAGACCTTTGCAAAGCCGAACCTACCGTCCTTTGCAGCATAGACCATCATGTCGCCAAGTCCGGCAGTAAGCCAGGCACGGCCCTGCTCATCAGACTCCTTGAAGGCCACGCTTGTGAAGGAAGAGTAGTTATATATCTGGAAATTCACCTTTGCTCCCTCCACAGGAGTTCCATCCTCGTCCACCACCGTCACGATGACCTTCGCCGATTCCGGGGCATAGTTTTCTATCACATTGATTTCCGTGTAGTTAGGATTCTGCTGAACGACTTCCTCCGGGCCGTCGTATCTGCCGATGACATTGGTGTGCATGAGCATTCCGCGGCTGCCGGGAGCATTGAACCACGCGAGATTCAGAACAGGTTCAGGCTCACAGGCACCCAGGAAGCACCATTCTCCGTCCACCCAAGCCTCCACCCAGGCATGGTTGCTGTCGGTGTGGGCCCAGCGAGGGGTATAGACCTGACGTGCCGGGATACCTACTGACCTGAGCGCCGCCACAAGCAGGGTGGATTCCTCACCGCAGCGTCCGTAGGCAGTCTTCACCGTAGCCAGCGGAGAACTTGTCCTGATGTCGGAAGGCATATATATGGCCTTCTCATGGCACCAGTGGTTCACTTCAAGCACGGCCTCACGCATTCCCATATGCTTTATCCTCGGAGCAAGTTCCTCATAAAAGACATAGCGCGAACTGTCAAGGTTCTCGTTGTTCACCCTGACCGGAAGCACGAAATGACGCACCTCACGCTCCGGAACCCTGCTTCCCCAAGGCATTTCATCCAGGGCCTTGCAGGTCATCTGATAATGGTCCAGATAGTACTCCGGCGTCTTGTTCAGAATATCTCCAAGCGGCATATATGCATATAGGAACTCCAGGACCTCCTTTTGGTCATTCCTGAGCCCCATTGCCTCCAGGTCTATACCCGCCGCCTCCAGAATCTGCTGTCTGCCGGCAAGATCTTCCGCGACCTGCTGACGATATGAACTGTCTGAGATGAAGTGTGTGGTGCATCCTGTCAGGAAAAGCAGTCCTGCAAGAAACGCTGTCATTGTCTTTTTCATCATTTCCTTTCTGTTATCCTTATGACACGTCCTGTGGCATCGGTAATCTTATATCTATCATCCATCCTTACGCCAAGGACAGCCGCCACGCGGTTTTCCTGAGTTGCCCTGCAATCGGCAAGCATCACCGCCGATGATTTTTCAAGAGAATCATATTTCAGGTCGGCAAACAGGTCGCTGACCTTCTTCTTCCCCTTCATTCCGAAAGGGACAAGCCAGTCACCCTGACGCCATCTGCGCAGGGCAAACGGGAATCTGAGCCTGTCTGCGTCGAATTGCAAAACACCCTCAGGCTGTCTCAGGGGGATTCCTTTCGTCCACTCCAGTTCCTCCACCTGAAATATTCTTCCGCCTATATGATAAGTCCCAGGGCCGGGAACCGGCATGAAGTCTTCGCCGTGGCTCAACGAGACGGCATCTGCCGACCGACTGGACAGATCGGGAGTTTCCTCGCGAGGCATCACTGTCAGCACTCCCCTGCCTGTCAGAAGGATATGGGTGTCCGATTCGAAGCGCTTGCCAGAGACGGTGCGGTTGGAGGTGAGCAGGTCTTCGACGGAGGCGAGGACGGCGTGGTTGAAGCCGTAGGGTTCGAGCATATAATATAAAAGGTATCGCCAGTGGGGGTGGGACAGCAGGTCTGCTGTGGTGATAGAGAGATTTCCGGTCGGGCCGGGAATGACGGAGAGAGAGCCGGTTACGGGAGGGGTGGAGCCGTGGATTGCAGCACCGGCCCTGCTGCAATAATCCTCCACTATTTCCGAGGCTTCGGAGAAATATCCCATTTCGCGATTGAGCGTGCGGATGAACGACGGGTTGATCTTCTCGAAGATCGGGAACACTTCGTTGCGGATGCGGTTGCGCTTGTAGTCCGAAGATGCATTCGTGCTATCCTCGCGAAAAGCCACCTTATTGGCGAAGGCATATCCTTCTATCATCTTGCGGGAGCACTCCAGCAGAGGGCGGATCAGTTTCAGATCAGCAGCATAAGGCAGGTCCGAAATCAGAGACATACCGCCGAGTCCTCTCAGACCCGTGCCACGCAAGAGGTTGAGAATCAAGGTCTCCGCATTGTCATTTGCATTATGCGCCACAGAAACGACCGCATATCCATGTTCCTTGCACAAGCGGGCGAACCAGCCGTACCTGAGGTCACGGGCAGCCATTTCTATGCTTATCCCGTGCTCCATCGCATATGCTTCCGTATCGAAGTCAGTCACATGGCACACTACGTCATGTTCATCTGCCCAGGCACGCACAAGAGCCTCATCCCCATCGCTTTCCTCACCTCTGAGATGAAAGTTGCAATGAGCCAGCGCGATGGCATCAGAGCCATATTTCCGAAGGAAAAGATCTGCCATGCACATGGAATCGACACCCCCGCTGACTGCCAGCAGAGCCCTGGTCCTCCCATATCCCGGAACGGTCAGCCCGTCAGATGCCGCATGGGACATAGCATAAGGGGCCGACCAAATACTGATCAGCCCCTCTATCCTTTCCATCTCCTGAGCAAAATGCTTCTGCATTATTTCTTCGATGCGATTGTGTAGGTGAATCCGAATGCGAGTGACTCCTTGAACTGGACACGAGCCTTTCCTTCAGGGAACTTGTCGATATCCTTAGGATTGGTTATCATGATCGTGTCATCATAGATGAGGTTCGTGGTGAGGGTGAGCGAGAAGTACTTCGCAAGCTTCCAGTCGATACGGTTGTCCCAGTTGATACGAGGGCAATGCTTGATATCCAGATAGTTGGCAAAGAGGACAACCTGCGTGGTGTATGAGAAGTTGTCATTCACATTCACCTTTGCGTCCATCTTCAACTGGGCACCGAACTCGAATCTGGTGCCTCTGTACTGCGAGCCATCGGTAGGCACTTCCTCTTCTGCACGTCCCTCATACTCCTTCTTCAAAGGCATGCTGTAGTTTGCCCTCAAAGACTCATCCATCACGATCACATAACCTCCGGTGAGCGGTGCAAAATTCACTGACAGCCACTTAGAGGCCTTGTAATCGATACCGAGCGCGAGATTCGTGTATGCCGGAGCGAGGAAACCGGATTTGACCGAACGTGCATCTCTCCATGCTTGCCTGAGAGCATCACCCTCAAGGTCGTTGCCGTTGTCATCCACAAGGCTTGAAGGAGTGTTGTAGTCATAACCTGTTGAGAACTGTGACTTGAAGTCATAGTTTGCAGAGAAGAACAGCACATCCTTGTACGCCTTGTATCCCCATTTGCTTTCGAGATAGATACGGTCGGTGCTCTTCTGAAGGATTGGCTTCGAGGATGCGTAAAGGAAACCATAATCGAGCTGGAGACGGTTATTCCAGAACATGGCATCCTTTGCATAATTTGCGTTTCCGTCAACGAACCCCTGAAAGCTTATCGTATTGTCTCCACCGGCAGCCCAGTTGGTGAGCGAAGTCTGACCTACATTGAGGTTGGTCATCAGGGAGTTTGTCCAATACTTGGGTTTCTCCACCTCAGGTGCCACCTGCGGTGCCTCTGTTATGGTCTTTGCCGCCTCAGCCGCAGCAGACTGCGCGTCCTGTGCCGACGCTGACAATATTGCGCATGCTGCGCAGATGATAGATATAAATGCTTTTTTCATGGTCACTGGATTTACTAATATGAAATTGCAAAAAGAACGCGGCGGCTTGACGGCTTGCCGGAGTAGATGCATGTGCCTTCCTCCTCGCATACCGCGCTGTCCACAGGGATGCAGCGGATGGTCGCCTTTGTCTCTTCCTTGATCTTCTCCTCAGTCTCAGTAGTTCCGTCCCAGTGGCAGAGCAGGAAGCCGCCCTTTGTGATCTCTTCCTTGAACTCTTCCCATGTGTCCACCTTGCGGATGCTCTCGTCACGGAACTTGAGGGCCTTAGCATATATATTTGCCTGAATGTCATCCAGAAGGGCTTCAATCACGTCAGCAATTCCTTCCTGAGGATGCGAGGCCTTCTCATAAGTGTCACGACGTGCGATTTCCACGGTGCCGTTCTCAAGGTCACGTCCACCCATTGCAAGACGCACAGGAACTCCCTTGAGTTCCCACTCTGCGAACTTGAATCCCGGACGGAGAGTGTCGCGGCTGTCGATCTTCACACTGATTCCCTTTGCCTCCAGAGCCTTCTT
>CAZMNZ010000133.1:0-6114 GCA_964567765.1 uncultured Muribaculaceae bacterium | reverse complement strand
GATGACTTTCATATGTAGATGTTTTAAGTTTCTGAAAACTATCAGTCCACCGCAAATCACACAAATATATTCATTTCCTGCGCCATATCCAAATTTTCATCCTGACTCCGGTCTCCATCCTGTGACTTTTAACCGTCAATGCCGACATCAGCATTCCACCAGTTCCTCGTCCGCAAAACTGTAAAAACTGCTCTCCGCTATCACCACATGGTCGACCAGGGATATGTCGCAGGTGTCCAGCCCCTTTTTCAACTGTCTGGTCTGGGTTATGTCCGCAGTCCCCGGCATAGGGCTGCCGGAAGGATGGTTGTGGGACAGGATAATCCCGGAAGCCTTCTTCTCAAGTGCCTTTCTGATTATCATCTTGGTGTCTATCAGAGTGGACTCCAGACCTCCTGAAGTCATCTTCTCCTTCCCTATAAGGTGATTTGCACGGTTGAGGAACAGCACCCAGCATTCTTCATGATCGAGCGTCTTCATATGGGGAATCATCAGCCTATAGACATCCCTTGGAGAGGATATGCTATTTCTGGCCTTTGCCGGCCTCTCTTCAGCACATCTTCTTCCCAGTTCAAACGCTGCGGCAAGAGTAGCAGCCTTTGCCGTACCGATTCCCGGCAGCAGTTTCAGCTTGTCTATGGACATGGCGGCGATCCCGCCGATCCTGCCCTCCGAATCATCCAGCAGCGTCCGTGCCAGTTCCAGTGCATTCTTCTTTCTGGTTCCTGTCCGCAGCAGTACCGCTAGCAGTTCCACATTACTCAGGCTTTCCGCCCCATTCTTCAAAAGCCTTTCCCTCGGCCTCTCATCCCTGTACAACTCCTTGATCTTCATCTCTCAGAACTTTCCTGTGATCTCCAGAATCTCTTCACCGTATTTCTTGAACTTCTCCACTCCGAACCCCTTCACTGCCAGCAGTTCTTCCCGTGTCTTGGGAATCCTTGCCGCGATCTCCATCAGGGTGCTCTGGTGCATTATCGTATATGCCGGAACATTGTCCTTCTTGAATCTTGCAGTCCTCCACTCCTGCAACCTTTCCCTGAGCCCTTCATTGACGATTCCCGGCTCGTCTTCCGCTTTGGCTATCTTCCTGAGCCTCTTCTTCCTGGCCTTGCTCCTGTCTTCCAGCAGTGTTTCAGTCCTGACCTTGTTGTATGAGTCGACAGTGAACTCATCACGGTTTATCAGTTCCATCGCTCTGCATGATACATCAAGGCTGATCATCAGTTCGTCTGCAGCCTCCTTCAGTTTCTTCACAGTCTCCTTGTTGTCTATCTCAAGTTCGCAGAGTTTAAAGCAGTAGTCTCTGAGGCCGTCGATGACAGGATGGAAATACGCGGCTGCCTTTGTCAGCCTCTCTTTGAGGTAGACCTCGTCCGGCAGTTGGGATGCCTCTATCCTGCTGAGCTGGGCGCAGAATGTCCGGGCCGTCTTCTTGGCTTCATCTGCCTTCTGTCCCCATTTCAACAGTCCTTGATATTCAGGCTCATATATATCCTGAAGCCTTTCCTTCCATACCTTGCGGAACCATCCCAGGGCAGTGCAGATGTCAGAGAAATCGAATATGTCCCTATATATATCATATGTATATGCCTTTTCCTCCGCAGCAAGTCCTCCTCTTACCGATTCCATACCCTGCATGCAGGAATTGAACTGTGCCACATGGGTGTCGGAATATATTGCAGAAGGACGGATAGGGGAGTCGAGCGAAATGCCTTCGAGCGTGCGGCATCTGGACAGTGCCACATACACCTGACCGAAGGCGAATGCTGCCCCGGCATCAATTATCACCTTGTCGAAGGTGAGTCCCTGGCTCTTGTGTATGGTGATTGCCCAGGCTATCCTGAGCGGCAGCTGCCGGAATGTTCCCACTATGTTCTGGCGGATCTCACCTGACTCTTCGTCCAGTCCATACTGGATGTTTGTCCATTCGACAGGGGTGACATTTATCAGATTTCCTTCCCTGTCGGAAACCAGTACCTGCCCTCCTTTCCCGATCTCTTCCACTTTCCCGATCTTTCCGTTATAGAATTCTCCCTCTGGATCGTTCCTGATGAACATGATCTGGGCTCCCTTCTTCAGGTGCAGGACCTCGTCGGCGGGGTAACTGTTTTCCGGGAATTCCCCTTCCACGTCAGCCCCGAAGGTCACTGCTTCACCAGGCAGAGCGTCCATCTTTCTTGCGTTGACCTCGTCAGCCTGGGCGTTGTGGGTGGTAAGACGGATCACATCTTCGTCCTCTTCATATGCCCTGACCCGTGAATTGAGTGCTCTCAGACAATCTGAGGTGATACGGTTCTCCCTTATTGAATTCAGGATGTCAAGAAACTGTGCGTCCTGCTGGCGGTGTACCTTCTGTAGCTCGATGGTGACGTATGGGAGTCTGCCAAGCGCCTTAGAGTGAAAGAAATACGGGGAAGGATAGACCTGGCTCAGATACTGCCTTTCGCTGTCCTTCACAACAGGCGAAAGCTGCTGGGCATCACCTATCATCAGCAACTGGACACCACCGAATGGCCTGTCGTTGCGACGATATCTTCTCAGCATCATGTCCACGGCATCCAGCAGGTCTGCCCTGACCATCGAAATCTCGTCGATGATCAGCAGATCCAGGGTTCTTATGATTCTGATTCTTTCCTTGCGAAGGCTCCGATACTTGTCCGGCATCTGATACTCTGTCACAAGTTCTTTGACATCAGGCAGATACGGGCAGAGCGGGAGCTGGAAAAATGAGTGGATAGTGGAGCCCCCGGCATTGATGGCCGCCACTCCGGTAGGGGCGAGGACCACAAACCTCTTGCTCGTGGTCCGCGTGACATATTTGAGGAACGTAGTCTTTCCCGTCCCGGCCTTCCCCGTCAAAAACACCGATCTCCCCGTGGCCATCACATATCTCTCAGCCATCTCAAAAATTTCGTCCTTCTCCATGTCCTTCCAAATTTCAAGTCTCCGCAAATGTATGAAACATTTCCTGCCGAAACAAGCCCCCACAGAATAATTGCGAACCCCACTGGACAAAAAAAGAGAAAGCCATGCTGACTTTCTCTTTCGAGGGTGCCCAGTGGGATTCGAACCCACGACATTCAGAACCACAATCTGACGCTCTAACCAACTGAACTATGGGCACCATGTTGGTTTTCGGGATTGCAAATATACGGATATTTTTTGAATCTGCAACACCCGCTGTGCGATTTCTCTATATTTTACTTCCCTGTTATGCGGAATTACATCCAGTGACATCCCTGACTGAACGTAGGGCGGGGAGCGGTATTGCTGACATTGTGCTCAAAGCCACCTTTTGTCCATTCATATTCAAGGGTATTCCTTTCGGTGTCCACGCTCCAGGCTCCCTCCACTTCCTTGTGTGCAGTCCACTTTATCCGGATCGTAGTCTTATCTTCCTTGAACATTCCGGCAATCGGGAAACTTACGTAGGTGCCTCCCAGGACGAAGTCTGTGTCTCTGGCAGTCATGACCTCTCCATAGGCATTATGCTTCAGCACAAATTCATATACCCCTTCTTCCGCTGATGCATCATCCCTCATCAGGTTGATCAGATGTGCCTGCGTGCTTGCTGACTTCATCGGGATGTAGATGTACATGTTTATATAGCCGCCGGAACACCATATTTCTCTGATGCTCAGAGGGTTTTCCATGAATATGGCCGAATCGGTTACTGATGTGGAGTCCACTGGGGCTTTGGTGAAGACTCCCGAAACGTCATGAAGCCTGATGTCATATTCCTTTTCTCCGGTCTTGGAAAGCACATCACATACAATTATCGCCCTTGTGATGGTGTCTGATACATTCTGACAGGAAAGTTCCTTTATGTTGAATGTATTGCCCTGGTCGCTTACAAACTTCCCGTCAGAGAAGTTTCCCATGGTGGTTGTATAGTATTGCAGTGTGTCGTCCTTCTGGCAGGAGACCAGACACAATGCAGTCATTATTATAAGTATTTTCCTTATTGATATCATTTTATTTCCATTGATGCTGCGTAAAGATGCACAAGTCGTCTTTTTCGTTGCATTTGAAATTAAATCTTGATACATTTGTCTTGCTAAACATAACCGCACAATGATAACATTCGTCGTTTCCATCCTTGCTCTGATTGCAGGATATTTCATCTACGGAAAGATTGTAGAACGTCATTTCGGTATAGACCCGTCATCAAAAACTCCTGCATATGCCCTTGAAGACGGTGTGGATTACAAGCCGATGGCAACCTGGAAGGTCTTTGTGATCCAGTTCCTGAACATAGCAGGTCTCGGACCTATCTTCGGCGCCATCATGGGAGCCGCATATGGCCCTGCTGCATATCTCTGGATAGTGATCGGCTGCATATTCATGGGCGCCTCTCATGACTTCTTTTCCGGGATGATGTCCATCAGAAGCGAGGGCAGGAATATGCCTGACATCATTGGTGAGAACCTTGGAAAGACGATGAGGACGGTGATGAATGTGGTCGTGTCTTTCCTTCTTCTGGCAGTCGGCGTCTCTTTCGTGACAGGCCCGGCAGACCTTCTGGCCTCCCTCAGCGGAATGGACAAGGAGATATGGCTGTACATCGTCTTTGCATATTATATCCTCGCAACTCTCCTGCCTATTGACAAGATCATCGGAAGCATATACCCTCTGATGGGTGCCGCCCTGCTTTTCATGGCGGTGGGAGTGGGAATAATGCTGGTAGTGGGAGATCTGAACGGAGCACATGAGATGATCGAACTCACCCCGGCAACTCTCAAGAACTGGCATGCGGATCCTCAGAACAACATCCTGATCCCGATGCTCTTTGTGGTGGTTTCCTGCGGAGCGATTTCCGGTTTCCACTCGACACAGTCTCCGCTGATGGCCAGATGTCTTAAGAATGAGAAATATGCCCGCCCGGTGTTCTACGGCTCCATGATTGCCGAAGGAATCGTGGCGATGATCTGGGCTACTGCTGCTATGGCATATTTCGGAGGACCGGATGGACTTAATGATGCTGCGACAAACGGAATCATGATAGACGGTGTCCTGACAAAGGTGACTCCTGCAATTGCGGTGGACCTCATCTGCAAGAGCTGGCTCGGAAAGGTCGGTGCAGTGATAGCCATCATAGGCGTAGTCGTATGTCCGATAACTTCCGGTGACACAGCATTCAGAAGTCTCAGGCTGACCATCGCCGACTTCATGACCCTGGATCAGAAACCGATTCTCAAACGCCTGATGGTGAGCCTTCCTATCTTTGTGCTTGCCTTTGTATGCTGCAAGATGGACTTCTCGACCATCTGGAAATATGTGGGAATCGGAAATCAGACCCTTGCTGCCATCGTGCTCTGGACAGCTGCGGCATATTTCATAAGAAAAGGAAAGTCGCACTGGATGTGTTCTCTTCCTGCAACTTTCCTTACTTTCGTGTGTATCAGTTACTTCATTATGGCGCCTCACAAGAACGGAGGCCTCCATCTTGAGCCTGTTGTCGGATATGTGACCGGTATTGCCGTCGCTCTTGCCCTTCTGGTGTTCTGCATTGTCAAGGGAAGACGCAAGACTGTGTAGCCTAAGCCATATACTTCTTTTTCGTAGGGCGTCCGACAATCTGAATGTCGATGCCCTCGATCTTGTATCCCCTGAACTTCTTGCGCCCGAGGTGCGCTTCGATCAGTTCGATCAGTTCTTCGTCAATCACATCCTTGAACACGTGATTCTCCTGATCATAGAAATGTATGTGCCTGAATGTGTTCACGTCGAAATACATCTTGTTGTTTGCGCTGAGCCTGTAGTCATACACGCCAAGCATCGCCATGTGGGTGAGGATGTTATATACAGATGCGACAGTCACCTTCGTGGTGCCTTTCCCGACTATCATTTCTGTGACCATGTCTGCCGAAGCATGTCCGAGTGACATCATGGCTTCATGAACGGCCAGTCTCTGTGGAGTGGCCTTGAGCGAGTGTTTTCTGAGGATGTTCTTGAACTCCTCGATATTCGGGCATCTATGAGTGTTCATGTGTTGTTCAGTTTGCCGCAAAGATATGTATTCCGTCCGTATTTCCAAAATAATTTTGAAAATTTCTAATTGGTATAGGCGGTTAATGCGCCCAATGTTAATCATTTGAAGTTAAGCGCATT
>CAZMNZ010000132.1:0-6152 GCA_964567765.1 uncultured Muribaculaceae bacterium | reverse complement strand
ACCATTCCCTGAGCCTCTCATCTGCCCTTATTATTACACCTGAGTCAAGATGATGCCTGTCCCTGACACCGGAAAGGCCGAGATCATGACAGGCCGCAGCAGTAAGAAGCATGGCCTGATCCACCTCTACCGACCATTGCGGATCAGGATTGCCGTCAAGCCACACCGAACGGTCGGCAAGCAGTTTCATGGCCTGTTCCATAACGATGAGGGCATGGTCCTCACGATGGGCAGCATCAAAGGCCGCATAACGGGGAACTATCTCCCCGTAAAGATATTTTTCAAGACTTTCTGGAATCATCATCTGAGAATCTGGTCCAGAAGAGGATATATCTCCTCCTCAGTTTCGTATGGATGGATATGGAAATATGGATTGCCGGTCAGCATGGCAGAAAGTTGGGTCTTGGTCCTGTCATAGAATATGTGGCACGGCTTTCCGAACTTCTCGGCATATGCGAGTTCATAGCCCACACCCAGGGACGGGCAGGTGCACTCCCCTATCAGAATGTCGCTTTCACGAAGCCAGGCTGTGTCCTGATCATATATCTCGACATCTCTCTTCCCCTGTTCCAGCACATTCAGATGGGAGCTCCCGACATGCTCTGTCAACACGACGGCTGTCTTCTGGATATACTCTATGATACGCCCGTATAGAGCCGCATCCACACGACCTCCCCTGATGGAGCCTGCAAAATATACTTTCATCATTTTACGAAACTATTATACAGATACAAATATAGCATATTTTCGTATCACTGAACTGATATTCCGGAACACGGAAATTAGATAAAAATCCTTAACGACCGTAGCCGGACTAAGAGTAAGTGACTTCCGACAGGAAGTAATCAAGGATTCATGCATTTGCGGGCCCTCAAGCCCAGAAGAGTCACAGAAAACACGAAGCCTATCGGATAGGCCAGCCAGATTCCGCTGATTCCCATTCCGAGAGGGAAACCGAGGATGTAGCCGGCAGGGATGGCTATCAGGAAGTTGGTGATGAAGGAGATCCACATTATGGATTTCACGTCGGAAAGACCTCTCAGGGCATTTGCAAGCACGATTTGCGCTCCATCCACAAACTGATATAGCATGAGGATCGGAAGCAGCATGACCACTATCCGAGAAACCTGAGGGTCGTCCGAGAACACGAAACTTATCTCATTGCGAACCAGGTATAGCACAAGACAGGTGATGAAGGACACCAGTATTCCGAGATGCACTCCGGCCACCGTGATCTTGCGCACCTGCGTCCACTCCCCCGCTCCCTTGAAATAACTTGTCCTGATGGCGGTTGCAGAGCCCAGACCGAGATAGATGGTGAAACTGACTGTCGAGATCGAGATGACAACCTGATGAGCAGCCAGTTCAAGGCTTCCGAGCCAGCCGGCCATGATCGCAGTGAGGCTGAACGTCGCAGCCTCAAGTCCCTGCTGGAAAGCAATCGGAACTCCGAGTTTAGTCAGACGCATAAGTCTGCTCGGAACTATCCACATCCTCAGGAAGCCCTGCCTGTAAGGCTTGTACGACGGTCTGAACAGGAAGACCAGCACGAACATGAGCAGCATGAAGACACGGGAGATCAGCGTACTGTATCCTGCACCGAGAAGTCCCATCTCAGGGCATCCGAACTTTCCATATATAAGTATGTAGTTTCCGATGATGTTCATCAGATTACCGGTCAGGAGTATCCACATGGACACTGACGGGTCTGTGATTCCCTCAACGAACTGACGGAAAGAATTGGCCAGCATGACGAAGATGACGGATATCATCGAGACCATGAAATACGGTCTGATCAGTGGCATGAGTTCATCCGGCTGCCCCATTCTATCCAAATTGAAGTATATGAGCAGCATGACTCCGGTCAGCAGCAGCGACAGAATAAAGTTGGCCATCAGACTGTTCTTGAGCCACGCAGACACGACATATTTCTTATCTCGCGCCAGATTCTCCCCCACCAGCGGAGTCAGCGCAAATGAGAAACCGGTTCCGAAGATGATGAAGGCATTGAGCACATTGTTGACAAAAGAAGCAGCAGCAAGTTCCTGGATGCTGTGCTGCCCGACCATGATGGTGTCTGCCAGGCCGGTGATTATACCGCCGAGTTGCCCGATGATTATCGGCAGAGCCAGTTTCAGCAGATATGAATAATGTCTTCCGTAATTATTTAAAAGCGACATTCCTACAAATTAAAATTTAAGCATTTAAAAATTCAAATCCTCGTCAGAGCATCTTTTTGAGGATTTAAGAAAGAAAAACAGGGTCAAATCCTCTGAATCGGCCATTTTTGAGGATATGAATCATCCATCAGCCTTTTTGCGGCCGGCGCGCCGCAGTTGCCAGGAGTTGTAAAGATTATGCCAGATGCTGTACAGTCCTCCTACTATTGCCGTTTCCGGGGTGAGGAAGGTGTATCCCATCCAGATTGCAAAGACGGTGTTCTTCTGGCCGAGCGACTGACCGGCCGTAACCTTCCTGACTTTCCTGACACGCGCCTCAGCCTCCGTAGAAAGCGGACGACGAGGACGGTATCTGCTGCCCACATATCTTCCTGCGGCGAACTGGAAAGCGCAGCAGACCAGCGAGACCGCCGAAATCGACAGGATAGTCATCCAATGCATGTCGCTACGGACTATCGATTTGGTAGTCACCGCAATAGCCAGAGTCAGAGCCACAACCCACAGATGAAACGCAAGATCCTCCTTTTTCAGAAGCCATTTATGCAGGGAGGGCAGAAGATATCTGACAAGCCATGCACACAGGCAAGGAAGCATCAGCAGAGGAAGCACCTTTGCAAGAATAAGACTGAATGCCTCCCAGAAGCCGAGTCCCGCCATCGGCTGAATCAAAGGAACCACCAGAGGAACAAGAACAGCAGTGAGAAGGTTGATAAGGATTATATACGTAGTGATACCCGGTATATCGCCTCCTAGTTTGCGCGTCACCACTGCCGCAGCGGTTGCTGTCGGACACATGAAGCAGAGCATGGCGCTCTCTATCAGCACCACATGGTCATGCGCCCAAGGCATATGGCGAAGAATCAGCAGCGCAACACCTCCAAGTCCGGCAAAGAGTCCACCCTGAATCAGCAGGAGCCACCAATGCCATCTGTGAGGTTTGAGGTCCTTCGGCTCGATCCTGCAGAATGTCAGGAAAAGCATGCCGAATATGAGCAGAGGCTGCACCACCGAAATCGAAGATTCCAGAAAAGGCCCGGCCTTATGCACCTGCGAGGGCAGCATATGATATATAAGGTATAGAGAAGCCCCGCTCGCCATTGCGACCGGCAGAATCCACTCCTTGATTGTCTTTCTTATATCCATTTCTCAAAAACTCGTGCAAATATACTCCAAAAGACATTCTGAACCACATTTTACAGACTAAAAAAAAGGAAACGATTATATGCAGAACTCTATCAGGTGGAGACCAAGCGTCTTAAAGAAGCCGTAAGAAGGAATATTGAGCGGTTTGAAGGAGAAGACTTCATGTTCGAACTGACGGAACCAGAGTATAACTCATTGATAATCAATTTGAGGTCGCAAATTGCGTCCTCAAACTCCAAGGGAGGCAGAAGACATATGCCATTTGCCTTCACGGAGCAAGGAGTGGCCATGCTCTCAAGTGTTCTCAGAAGTGAAAGAGCAATATTGATAAACCGTTCCATAATCAGAGCTTTTACTGCAATGAGAAACTATATCATGACAACCAAACATCTGGAATCAGAGTTGGAAATAATAAAGAGCAGGTTAGAAATGATGGAAAGAAACGATGAAGAAAATCTGGAGGCAGTCAACGACCTCTCGGAAGACATAAGAAAGGTGATCGACAATATATATATGGCAATCGCAGCCCTGTCAGTCAAACCGGCAGAGCCGCAGAAGCCTGTAAACAAGATAGGATTCAAATAAAAAGGGGGCCGGAGCCCCCTGAATGTCTATTCGTTGTAAAGATCCGTCGGATATTCGTTGTTGAAGCAGGCCAGACATAGGTCATCGCGGTGACCGGCGTCGAGCATTCCCTGATGGGAAAGGAAGGCCAGTGAGTCGGCATCTATCATTCTGCATACCTCGTTCACATCATGGCTCGAACTTATCAGTTCCTCCGGCGTGTGGATATCCACTCCGTAGTAGCATGTATATTTCAAAGGAGCACTTGCAATACGGACATGCACCTCGGTCGCTCCCGCCTCACGAAGCATCTTCACTATCTTCAAGGAAGTGGTTCCGCGCACGATGGAATCATCCACCAGCACTACCCTCTTGCCCTTGACAATCGTCTTGACAGGAGAAAGTTTCATCTTAACACCCTTCTCACGCATTGCCTGAGTAGGCTGGATGAAGGTACGGCCCACATATTTGCTCTTTATAAGTCCCATTTCGTATGGAAGTCCGCTCGCCTCAGCATATCCCTGGGCAGCCGACAGGCTCGAATCAGGAACACCAATGACTATATCCGCTTCAACCGGTGATTCCTTGAAGAGAATCCTTCCGGACTCCTTGCGGTAGTTGTGGACGTTGCAGCCCTCGATGTCACTGTCCGGACGTGCGAAATACACATACTCCATAGCACACATCGCATGACGCTGAGGCTCAGCATAGAACTGACTGCGGATGCCGTGATGGTCGAGAGTCACGATTTCACCCGGCTCGATATCACGGATATACTCTGCTCCGAGCACATCGAATGCGCAGGTCTCGCTTGCCACGACATATCCTTCACCTAACTTTGCGATAGCCAGCGGATGAAGTCCATACTTGTCGCGACACGCATATATACGTCTTCCTGTCATCACCACAAAGGCAAACGCACCGTCAATCTGGTTCAGAGCATCCTTGAGAGCATCGATACGAGGAAGATTCTTGTCCACACCCTGCTTCTTGATGAGATGCGCGAGCACTTCGGCATCAGATGATGACTGGAAGAGGCTTCCTTTATCCTCGAGACTCTCCCTGAGCTGATGGTAATTCACAATCTGACCATTATTGGCCAGGGCGAAATCACCTGAATTATGATGAAATAGGAATGGCTGGATATTCTCAGTTCCATTGCATCCGGCATTGCTGTAACGCACATGACCGATAGCCATTGTTCCCGGCAGGAGAGACATCTTCTGCTCGTTGAAGACTTCCGTAACCAGTCCGTCACCCTTGACGCGATGGAACCGTCCCTCAGAGTCCACTGTAACTATACCGCAACCCTGCTGTCCTCTGTGCTGCAGGGTATGCAGACCATAGTATGCCAGATTCGCAGCATCCGGCACTCCATAAATACCGAGTACACCGCACTCATGGTGCAGTTTGTCGTCTCTAAAACAATTATTACACTTACACATAACCATATAATTTGGTGATGATATATCAGTTTACACCTGTCATGTCGAGCGTTGTCACCTGTCATGTCGAGCGTAGTCGAGACATCTTTATACATATCTATATTGAAGATTTCTCCACTCACTTCGTTCGGTCGAAATGACAGTTAAGGTAAACATATATATCGTTCCCTATAATTCACACACCTCGCGTCACTCATCGCTCTTCATCAATGATATTCCAAATGGTAATAGGAGGAGATTAAAACCTTGGCCGCCCGCGGCCTCGTGAACGGGAGGGGTCCGCGACGAAGTCGTGGGAGGGATTTAGTTTTTCCCTTCCCTCCCATAACTCTTAATATCCTCTAAAATATTCAACAGCATTAATGAAGAGCGGCTGCTCCAACCCTTCATCCATGATATTCTTGAACAGATTCTCCTCATAACGCTCAGTATGCCCCATCTTACCGAGGATCTGACCGTTACGGCTGATGATACCCTCGATTCCGTAATATGAACCGTTAGGATTGTAAGGAGACTCCATAGTCACCTCCTCCTCAAGCGGATCCACATACTGGAATGCCACCTGACCGTTGGCAAAGAGTTCGCGTGCAAGTTCCTCATTCACAACGAACTTACCCTCACCGTGGCTGACTGCGATGGTATGAAGATCACCGACTGCAAAGCCTGAAAGCCAAGGAGAATTGGTTGTAGAGACTCTGGTAGTCACCATCTGCGAGATATGACGGTTGATGTCGTTGCGGAAGAGAGTAGGGCTATCCTTTGTCACCTGACCCAGACGGCCGTATGGAAGAAGACCCGACTTCACGAGAGCCTGGAATCC
>CAZMNZ010000131.1:0-6159 GCA_964567765.1 uncultured Muribaculaceae bacterium | reverse complement strand
GCCACCTCATAAATAAGGCGACCAGAACGGGACAGAATCGGGTCAAAAACGAGCCGAATAAACCCCGTAACTGCTTGGTTGAGAATACAAAATTCTCAACTGCCCCGGGTCAAAAACGGGTCAAAATTTACCCGAAAATGCGATTTTTGAAAATGTAACTAATTGATAATCAATATAGATTATGCGAAAAAATCAGAAAAATAAAATCCTGGTATCTCAACCGAATCAATGAGCCGTCCGCAGGACGGCTTTTTCTATAAGTCCAGGTCGGTGAAAGCTCGCTTTCATCCGTCCTGGATTTATAGAAAAACAAGATGTTCGCAGAACATCGGTCATTGATTCGCGTGCCCCCGCGGCAGCGGCCTCAGGATGTGCGAGCAACGCGAGCAAATCCTGCATGTCGGTGAAAGCTCGCTTTCATCCGTCCTGTTCCAACCCGTTACTCTGCTCATCCCATCATATGCGCCTTGTCTGTCATATTGATCGAAGTAACCTGCCATCAGATCTACCCTTTACTCTGCTAAAATGTCATTATATGCATTCTATGGCACATCGGGCGAAGTGACGGGTTGGGGCATAATGTGATTCGAATGATAATCCTAGCCGGTTCTTCCTAGAAAAGCCCGTAAGCAAGATTCCAGACAAGGAAGCGGGCGAATTTCCCGACAAGCAGCAGGACCATTGTCCATCCCGGACGGGTCTTGTAGAATCCGAGTGCTATGGCTATGACATCGCCGATGAACGGCACCCAGGCGGTAAGGGCGAGCCACACTCCATAGAGGTCCACCTTCTCCTTCTGCTTCTGTAGTGTCTCCGGCTTGACCTTGAACCATTTCTCGATCCATTCCCATTTGCCGATCCACCCGATCCAGTAGGTCAGGACACTTCCCAGCCAGTTGCCGAGGGTACCCACAAGAAGACAGCCGACCGGATTGGCCGTCGCTGCAAGTATTGCAAGGTAAAGTGCGTCCGAACTGAACGGGAATATGGTGGCAGCCAGAAAGGTGCCTATGAACAGACCGAAAAGTCCGAGTCCTTCAAGCCACTCCATGTCAGTTCCTCTTCTTCTTGAAGAATTCCGTCACCATCGAACCGCATTCTTCCGCTAGAACTCCTGAAACGACTTCTGTCTTTGGATGCATGAGGGAAGGGGAGAACAGGGAGAACCCTCTCTTGGGATCGGGAGCCCCATAGACAACACGACCGATCTGTGACCAGGCAAGGGCTCCTGCGCACATAGGGCACGGCTCGACTGTCACATACAGAGTGCAGTCGTTGAGGTATTTGCCTCCCATCGCTTCCGTGGCTGCGGTGATGGCTATCATCTCGGCATGAGCGGTAGGGTCATTGAGCCTTTCAGTCATATTGTGGCCTTTGCCTATGATCCTTCCCCGGCATACGATGACGGCCCCGATTGGAACTTCGCCTTCAGCCTCGGCCTGAGCAGCCTGCCGGAGGGCTTCCTTCATATATCTTTCGTTTTCTTCCATGTCCACAAAGGTAAGTAATTAAAACAAGAAACCCGACCGGTGAGGTCGGGTTCTGTAACTCAGTCCCTGAATAATGAAAAAGATTCCAGGGCTCAGACAATTACCATCTGTCCTCAGATGATACGGTCAGTTTCTTGCGGCCACGACGGCGGCGTGCTGCCAATACGCGACGTCCGTTTGGAGTCGACATACGCTCGCGGAAGCCGTGCTTGTTACGGCGCTTGCGATCTGATGGTTGGAATGTTCTTTTCATTATTTCTAGTTTTTATATTTTTCGATACAATTTTGAGAGTGCAAAGGTAGTCTTTTTGATTTTATTTACAAAATTTTATTGAATATTTTCTTTAAAGAATTGCCTCTTTCTTTTGAAATTCACTGCCTTCGCTCTTTCAGAACCCTTATCGTTCGATAAATATGACCTGTTTCGTCTCAAAGAACGGGTCGTCAGTCCAGTCTGATATAGGCCAGATGTGAACAGAGCCCTTGCGTAACTTTGCCTTGGCAATCTCCTCGGTGAGGTCTCCTCCCTTGAGGTAGAGGATCCCTTCCGCGTATTTGCCTTTCACCCACGGCATGAAGTTCTCCAGCGAAGTTACTGCTCGGGAAACCACATAGTCGAAGGTCTCGGGAAGTGACTCGGCACGAGCATTTACGGTCTTGACATTCTCCAGTTCCAGACCCTTGCTTACCTCGGTCGCTACAATTATCTTCTTGCCGATCGAGTCGCAGAGCGTGAATTCTGCCTTCGGGAACATCACGGCAAGGGGAATGCCGGGGAAGCCGCCTCCGGTGCCAAGATCCAGGATCTTGAGCGGAAGCGCAGCGCTATATACGCCTTCCCCACGCAGCCTGTCATACACGTCCGGCATCCGGGTCTTGAGGTAGGCTGCTATTCCGAGCGAGTGCAGGACGTGATGCCTGTAAAGTTCGTCTATGTCCTTTCTGGAAACCACGTTGATCTTCGAGTTCCAGTCGCGGTAGAGTGCGTCCATCTTGCGGAAGCGCTCCATCTGCTGAGGCGTCGTCTCTGGAAATTTCTCCAGGATCATATTTTCAAAATCCTTGAATGTCATGGCATTTACAATAATTCATCTGAATAGTCCATCATCTTGAGCAGCATTGCCTTGGCTCTGCGGATCTTTGTCTTGACCGTGTTCAGCGGCAGTTCCAGGGCCTCTGCAATCTCCTTGTAGCCGAAGTTGTCGATGAGGTTCATCTTGGCGACAATGCGGTAGTCGTCCTTGAGTTTCTCGATGTTGTTCAGCCACTTGTCATATTCCTGCTGGTTGATTATGTCTTCCTCAGGATTATGCATGGTGGCAGGCAGTTCCTTGAGTTCCGCTATATCCTCGTTGATAGAGGTCGTCGGCATGTTCGTCCTCTCGCGGTCGTGCCTGCTGAGGTGGTCGAAGGCCGTGTTGCGGGCGATCCTGTACAGCCAGGTCGAGAACTTGTATTCGTCGTTATATGTTCCTATCTGGCTGAATGCCTTCTGGAAACTTTCAAGGGCTATGTCTTCGACGTCTTCCTTCTGGGAGACATATCTGGATATATGGCTTCGCACTCCGATGTTGTATCGGGTGTAAAGCACGATGAAGGCCGCCTGGTTCTGGTCCAGGGCAAGACGGACGAGGTCGCTGTCCGTCAGATCAGTGAGCTTCGAGCCAGTTGATTCCATAGTTGCATTCAACTGTTAGTGGTACAGATAGTTTGGTCACGTTTTCCATCTCCTCCCTGACAATGGTGCAGAGGATTTCGACTTCCTCCTTCACGGCGTCAAAGACAAGTTCGTCGTGGATCTGCAGCACCATGCGGCTCTGCAAGCCCACCTTCCGGAGTCTTCGGTCCACGTTTATCATAGCCAGTTTTATGATGTCTGCCGAAGTACCCTGGATAGGTGCGTTGATGGCGTTCCTCTCGGCAAGGGCTCGGACGGTGCCGTTCTTCGATGTTATGTCAGGCAGATATCTCCTGCGTCCGAAGAGTGTCTCGACATATCCTGTCTCACGGGCAGCGGCAAGAGTGTCTTCTATATATGACGATATCGCCGGGAAGTTCGCAAAGTAGTCCTCTATGATCTTCTTGGCTTCGGCACGGCCGATATGCAGGCGCTGCGACAGGCCGAAGGCGGATATTCCGTACATGATGCCGAAGTTGGCGGTCTTGGCTATCCTTCGCTGGTCTGCCGTCACCTCCTCAGGTGATATTCCGAACACCTTGGCTGCGGTTATCGCGTGCACGTCCTGTCCGTTGCGGAAGGCCTCGATCAGATTGGTGTCGCAACTCAGATGGGCCATGATTCGGAGCTCGATCTGGGAGTAGTCGGCAGAAACGATGACTCCGTCCGGACGGCTCGGCACAAAGGCCTTGCGTATCTCCTTGCCGCGCTCAGTCCTGATAGGGATGTTCTGCAGGTTCGGTTTCGACGAACTCAGACGACCCGTGGCTGTCAGGGCCTGGTTGAAGGTCGTGTGTATCTTTCCCGTGGCAGGGGAGACGTAGTTCGGGAACGGCTCGATATATGTCGAGAGAAGTTTGCGTACTCCTCTGTATTCGAGTATCTCGTTGATTATCGGGTGTTTGTCTGCAAGGGCGCTCAGGGTGTCCTCGTCGGTCGGGTAACTGTAGCGCACTCCGGTCTTTGGCTTGACCTTAGGGTCAAGTTTCAGTTTCTCGAATATCAGGCTGCCGATCTGGATAGGGGAGAGGATGTTCAGATTCGGGTCTTCCGCCATTTCCCTCACCTTTTCCTGGATGCTGTTCATTTCTGCAGCAAGTCCTGCGGCATATCTTCTCAACTGCACAAGGTCAACCTTCACTCCTTCAAGTTCCATGTCGGAGAGAACCTTCATCAGCGGCTCCTCCATTGTGTCATAAAGTTTGTCAAGTTCCATGGAGGCCATCTCCTCGCGAACCTTTTCACCTAACAGGATGATTGCCGCCGCTTCTGCGACGCGGCTGTTCTGAGGCTCGTCTTCCGGCACTTCGTCGAAGAGTGAAAGTTCCTGCTGACCCTCAGCCTTTGCCGGCATTGCGTCTTCGAGATTGATGCCGAGATATGTGCGGGACAGTATGTCTATCTTGTGGCTCTTCTCCGGATTGATCAGATAGTGCATCAGTTCGATGTCCATCAGACGTCCCTGCAATGAGAAGCCATTGTGCATGAGGGTGTTACGCTGATATTTCAGATCATATCCGTATTTCTCTATGTTCGCGTCTGATAGCAATGCTGCAAATTCTTCCGCTCCGGCGGCTGCTGATATGCATGAGTCTTCGCTCTGGCGGGCGCTGACTGTAATCCTCCTGATCCGGGTGAATATTCCGGTGTCCTCGCCTTCTGTTATGATTGCGCATCTACCGTCTTTTGCGGCTGCCTGGCACACTTCCTTTGCGGTGGTTTCCTTGAAATTCAGTGTCTTTGCCTCCTGAGTCACGGTCGGCTTCACATTGCCGAGGTATCTTCTCAGCGAACCGAACTCATATTTCTCGAACAGGTCGGCAACTTCCGGGGTGTATTCCCCCGTGAGTTCCATTTCCTTGTCTGTCACGTCAAGAGGAATGTCGGTCTTGATGGTCACGAGTTCGTGGCTGAGCCCGATATGCCCCTTTGAACTCTCGAATGCCTCTCTCTGTTTCGGGGTAAGTTCGTCTATGTGGGCATATATGTTGTCAACGGTTCCGAATTTTGCAATCAGTTTTCCGGCACCGACTTCTCCCACGCCCTTGACTCCCGGCACATTGTCGGATGCGTCTCCGCATATTGTGAGGATCTCCACCACCTGCTCAGGTGTGCTTATGCCGTATTTCTCGCAGATCCTGGCGGTGTCCATGATCTCCGCCTCGCTTCCGGATTTTCCCGGTTTATATTGCAGGATGTTTGAGGATATCAACTGGCCGTAGTCCTTGTCGGGGGTGACCATATATACTGTGAAGCCTTCCTTCTCGGCACGCTTTGCCATCGAGCCTATCACGTCGTCTGCCTCGAATCCCTTGACCATGAGGACGGGAAATTCCATAGCCTTGCAGAGTTCGCAAAGGGGTTCCAGTGAATCGATTATGAGTTGAGGAGTTTCAGAACGGGTGCCCTTGTAGTCAGGATACATCTCGTGCCTGAACGTGCCTCCAGGAGGGTCGAACGCCACAGCAAGATGAGTCGGCTTCTCCTTTTCGATAAGTTCCAGTATATACTTTGTGAATCCGAACAGAATGGACATGTCCGCTCCCTTTGAATTGATCATCGGGTGTCTCAGAAATGCGTAGTACATCTTGAATATCAGCGCATGTCCGTCAATCAGAAATAGTTTCTTGTTCATTGCTGTCGCAGATAAGGCATAAGTGTGTGACCTGTGTCGTCACTTCTGGCCATTCCGGCCAAAAATGAACCCCAAAGGTATAAAAAGTTTCGTTTAAAACAAATCCTGTCTTTTGTGTTACTGCTTTGGGTACGGGAGGTCTGTTGTCTAACCGCCGTGGGTGGTATGTGGGATGCTTATGGTGAGTGCAAAGTGATCACTGTGACGAGTTTGGTCTTATGGATGACACAGTGGTGCCCCAAAAGTCACTTTTGAGCGGATTTATGGTAGCACTGTGTCATGAATTGCTGATTTTGTGACACAGTGGTTTATGGAATAGGGTTGCGTGAGGTGGAAAATATTGTCGAGACGGTGTC
>CAZMNZ010000130.1:0-6162 GCA_964567765.1 uncultured Muribaculaceae bacterium | reverse complement strand
ATGGTCCTGTGATCGCGCGCCTTGTCCGAGCATATCGAGCAGACATCCTCATCCGATATCATCATGCAGTGACGGCAGTACTTCACCTCCTCCCTGAGATGATCGATCGCCGCCGTGAAATGGTGCACGTTCTCCTGAGGCTGCTTAAGAAGATGCAGGGCAAGACGCAACGCGCTCCTGCGGCCGACTCCCGGAAGGGAACTGATCGCATCCACCGCCTCTTCCAGAAGCTTTGACGGGTAGTTTTCCTTATATGCCATGACTAACTGAGTTCTCGTCCGTTACGTTTCCAGTGGATATATCCATATATGGCGGAAAGGGCATATGCGGCATACAGGGCGGTCATCCACCACATCTGCTGTGAGGCACACAGAGCCGCACTCATCGTGTCTGCAACAATCCAAAGCCACCACTGCTGCACATACGAGCGCACCAGCCACCATGTAGCCACAGCACTCAGAACAGCGACTGCCGAGTCCAGATACGACATCGGGTTCTCGACCAGTTCCATAAGCTGGGCCAGGCCCCAGATTCCGACAGCAGTGACCAATGCACTGATCACGGCAGTCTGCCAGGTCAGACGGTTCAGGTGTATGACATCATCTCCCTCCTTCTTCCTGTTCTTTGCCGGCTTGAGCTTCTGCCTGTCCCTGCCCCACTGCCACAGTCCGATGAAGGCCGTGACAAGATAATAGGTATTGAGACCGAAGGAGGCATACAGCCCCTGACGGAAGAACACCCACATGGCGGCCAGACTCGTAATGATTCCGACCACCCACATGAAGTTCTTCTGCCTGATTTCAAGAACTATATATATCACCCCCGTGACGAGGGTGAACACCTCCATGAAGTCCATCGCGGGTATTTACCTTAAAGAACCTCGATAAGTTCTACCACGAACTTGAGGGTGGCGTATGGAGGGATTGCTCCCGGTGCTCCATGTGCGCCGTATGCGAGGTCGTAAGGGATATAGAGCTCGTACTTCGAGCCCTCTGACATGAGCTGCACGCCCTCTGTCCATCCCGCGATCACCTGGTTCAGTCCGAAGACAGCAGGCTCGTTGCGGTCGTATGAGCTGTCGAACTTCACTCCGTTGAGAAGAGTTCCCTCATAGTGGCACTTTACCTGTGAAGTTGCAGAAGGCTTCTTGCCTGTTCCCTCTGTGATGACCTTATACTGAAGACCGCTTGGGAGCGAAACCACTCCCGGCTGCTCTGCATTGAACTTCAGGAAAGCCTCGCCCTCCTCCTTCATGGCTGCGCTCATGGCCTCCATCTCAGCCTTCTTGGCAGCCTCGATCTCAGCGAAATACTTGTCGAGAAGCTGACCTGCCTCCTGGAATGAGACCGCAGGCTCCGCGCCTGTGAGGACAGCCTTCACTCCGGCTGCAAAATCATCGAATTCGATTGTCATGATGCCTGACGACATCATATTGTGGGCAATGCTCATGCCCAATGCGTAACTGTTCTTATCCATAATATTCATAATTGGTCGGCAAAGATAGCAATATTTATGCAATTAGCGACGGGGGTGATGTTCCAGAACCGCCTTGTGCCAGGTCGCGCTCTCGATATGAGTATAGACCTCAGTAGTCGTTATGCTTTCGTGCCCGAGCATCTCCTGGACCACACGCAGGTCGGCTCCATGTTCCACAAGATGAGTGGCGAACGAATGCCTGAAAGTATGCGGAGAGATTTCCTTGCGGACATCAGCTAGAAGCGCCTGGGTCTTGACCATCTTGAACATGGTCTGCCTGCTGAGGGATCTTCCGAACCTGTTAAGGAAGACCAGATCGCCGGAATCGGCATCCGCAGGCTGCGGACGCACTTCAAGATAGGCTTCCACTGCACTCTGAGCCATTTCGTTAACAGGGACCAGCCGTTCCTTGTTTCCCTTTCCAATCACCCTGATGAACCCTTCCTTGAAATAGAGGCACGAGACCCTCAGTCCGACTGCCTCGGAGACACGGATTCCGCAGCCGTACAACACTTCCAGTATCGCCCGGTCACGGAGTCCCTGCCAGGAAGACATATTCACCGAGTCGATTATCGCTGTCACTTCCTCCTCGGAAAGCACATCAGGAAGATACCGTCCCAGTTTCGGCATATCAACCTTGTCACAAGGATTGTCCTTCATCACTCCCTCAAGAACCATCCATCCGAAGAACGAGCGCAGCGCACTCAGCAGACGGGCCTGGGAACGCGGTGACAGTTTCGGACAGGATGCAAGATATTCCTCTATATCATCGGAAGTCAGGCGGTCTGCCGGAGCGTCAAAGTGTTCAAGGAACGCAGAGACATCAGAACAATACGATGCCACAGTGTTCTGTGACATCGCACGTTCTATACGAAGATAGTTGTTATAGTCCTTTACAAGTTTCATTAAAGAGTAGCGTACTTCCTGCCGTACTCAAGGTGCTGGCCGAGATAATCCTCTGCATATTCGATCTGATAGTCAACGACTTCACCGTTCTTCTCCACCGGCACGATTGTCGGATTGAGGAAGCCGCCGTAAGGTTTCAGACCGAGGGCCGCATAACGTTCCTTCACCTCCTTGTGGAGTTCAGGGTCGATGTTCACGGCATAATTCTCGACAAGAGCCTTTCCTGCCTCGAAGTCACCCTCTGACTTGATCCTCTGCACCTCTGCAAGAAGCTGTGCGAAGAGGTCACGGAGTTTCTCGAAATCATTTACCACGAAATAGGTCTTTCCGTCACGCACCTTCTTCTCGATCACGTTGTCTGCCGCACCCTTCTCGTAGCACCAGTCGGCGATGAGCTTGCGGTTCTGCATGTGGGCCTCGGTGTTCTTCTTGCCGAGTTCGATGCGGGTGAACTGGGTGAAGAGACCGTTGCGGATGTAACTTGCATACTGGGTCTTGTATGCCTCCATGTCAGGGAGGATTCCGAGCTCGACAAGCTTAGGATCTGCAAGATAGTAGAGTCCGAAGAGGTCTGCACGAGCCTCCTCCAGAGTTGAACTGTACTCTCCGAGAGCATTTGGAGATGTGGTAGGAAGAAGCTGGCCCGAGCCATGTCCGAGACACTCATGGAGGTCGGTATGGAGGTCATTTGTCAGGTCGCCGTACTTCTTCTCGGCAGCGATTTCCTCCTCTGACCAGGCGAACTCGCCGAGCATGTTCTTCGGAGACTCCTGAGCGGCCTTTCCGTATGCAGCAGTAAGGTTTGCGATGGTCACAGACTTCGAGCCGTGCTCGCGGCGGATCCAGTCTGCATTAGGAAGGTTGATTCCGATTGGAGCTGCCGGATAGCAGTCACCCGCGAGGGTCGCCACATTGATGACCTTTGCGGTCACGCCCTTCACCTGAGGCTTCTTGAAACGGCTGTCAACAGGAGAATTGTCCTCGAACCACTGTGCGTTGTCGCTGATGAGTTCCGCCCTGCGTGAAGCCTCCACATCCTTGAAGTTCACGAGGCCTTCCCATGTTGCCTTGCGCCCGAGAGGGTCGTTGTAGTCCTCCACGAAACCGTTCACGAAATCCACTGTTCCGAGAGTGTCGTTCACCCACTTTATATTATAGGTATCCCAAAGCCTGAGGTCACCGCTTCTGTAATATGCCACAAGGTCTGCGATATATTCCTTCTGAGTCTGGTTCTCAGCGACTGCAGCCGCCTTCTCAAGTTCCTCGCAGATCTTCTCCAGAGCCGGGCCGTAGAGGCCGCCTACCTTATATACTTCCTCGCGGATCACTCCGTCCTTGCCCTTTACCACCTTGCTGTTCAGACCATATGATATAGGGGTCTTGTCCTTAGGGTCCACCATTGCGGCATAGAACTTCTCAACCTCCGCCTTGGTCACGCCTTCATAGAAGTTGACCGCAGACTCTGCAACGATGTCGCCGCTCTTGTCTGTGGACTTGCGCTGAGGGAATACTGCCGGATCGTATATCACCGGAAGGAGTTCCTGGCAGAGAGCCTCGTCACCCACAGCCGTCATAAGGGCTGCGAAATATTCCTGCGGGCACTCCGGAAAGAACTTGTCTTCGGCGTAGTGATGATGTATGCCGTTGCTGAAGAAAAGTCTCTTCGCATATGTCTCGAATGCCTTGAAGTCCTCGCATGTGCGGTCTCCCTGATAGTTTTCGAGAATGTTCTCGACTGTCTTCCTTATCGGGAGGTTGTAACGGCAGTTCTGCGCCCAGATGATGTCGCGACCATATTTTGCCGCCTCGGCCAGATGATAGACATACTCCTTCTGCTGAAGTGTCAGTCCATCCCATCCGGGCACCTGATAGCGCATTATCTTGAGGTCGGCGAACTCGTCCATGAGGTACTTGAAATCTTTTTCAGCCGCTTTGTCCGAACACGAGACTAAGGCTGCGGCCATGCCTGCTGCTGTAATCATTTTCACTAAAAGCTTCATATTGTCATAAAATTTGTTGTATCTGTCCGATGGGGTCACCCAAGAATGACAAAGATAGCAATTCTGTCAAAAATAACTATATTTGCATGATTTAAATGAGTCATGAACAGTAAAGTCCTGAACATATCACTTCGTTTTCTCCTGATGGCTGTGGCCATGACGGTCTTTTTTTCATGCTCCGACTGGAAGGACGGGCTTGAAATCACCACCGGCAGTCCGAGCGGAAATCCCGGTTCACGTCTGGAAAACGTGGATACCCGGAAAGTCATGCTGCTGTATTCTGCGGGCTACAATTCTCTGACATCCTACCTCAAGGAAGACATTGAAGACCTCAAGAAAGGATGGCTGCCGGGCAACAAGAGGACAGACGACATCGTGCTGATATATTCTCACTTTCCCGAAAAGTACGGAGCGTACAACACCCCGTCCTCCCCCACTCTTGTGAGACTTTATTGCGAGAGGGACACCACTGTCATTGCAGACACCCTCGTGGTGTACCCGGACAACACCATATCCGCATCAGCCTTACAGCTCAACAACGTCCTTTCCTACGTTATGGAGACTTTCAGCGCAAGAAGTTATGGGCTGATCTTCTCTTCCCACGCCACAGGATACCTGCCGGCAGGCTTTTACCAGAAACCGGAAAATTACCTCTTTGACGAGTTTTCCAACAAGGCGAGAGCAGGAAGAAGAACAGGTCTGCCATCTCCGACAGGCGTGCCTTTCGAAGAGCCGGAGGCCGATCCGTCTATACCCATGACAAAAAGCATCGGCCAGGATCAGGTGGGTCCTACCGGCTCTTACACATCATATGAAATCGAACTGCAGGATTTTGCAGAGGCCATACCTATGCCGCTTGACTATATCCTATTTGACGCCTGCCTGATGGGAGGGGTCGAAGTTGCATATGAACTGAAGGACAAGGTGAAGAAACTGGGATTCTCACAGACAGAAGTGCTTGCAGAGGGATTCAATTATCAGGAACTTACGTCCCACCTGCTCCTGGAGGATACGCCTGCACCCGAGGAGGTGTGCAAGGACTTCTTCATCCAGTATGACATCCAGAGCGGAGTGTACCGTTCCGCCACAGTGTCAACGGTGGACTGCACAAGAATGGACGCTCTTGCAGAAGTGTGCGAAGAACTGTTCGAGACCTACGGCGCCGCAATCCGGACCATGCCGTCAACAGACGTACAGCAGTTCTACAGAGGATCGCACCACTGGTTCTATGACCTCGAAAGCATACTGATCAATGCCGGCATCACAACCGGGGAACTTGCCCGCCTGCACGACGTTCTGGACCAGTGCATAGCCTACAAGGCGCACACTCCTGAGTTTATGAACTCCTTCGACATCCACACTTTCTGCGGACTGAGCATGTATCTTCCAAGTCACGGAAGCGACGAACTGGACAGTTACTATAAGACCCTCAGCTGGAATCAGGCAACCGGGCTCGTGGAATAGTCCGGAGGACGGGCACAATCCTGCGATTTTCAAGAAAAACATTTGACATTCAAATATTTTGTCTATCTTTGCAGCCCCATAAAAAGCGCTGACGCTTTTTGGTGCAATGGGGTTTTTTCTTTAAAAAACCGACAGATTCAAGGCGACCGAGTCTAAAAAACCGGAGCAACCTTTTGGTTGTGAGGATTTTGAAGACGAAGGGCAACGAAGAAGATCAGGAATTTTTGAAGAAAAAACTGAGTAACACATTTTAAAACAAAAAAGACAATGAAACACATTGAACTCAACGGCCAGGTTCGCGAGGCCGGCAACAAGG
>CAZMNZ010000129.1:0-6205 GCA_964567765.1 uncultured Muribaculaceae bacterium | reverse complement strand
GCCTGTATCACAAGGTGCAGGTCTGCAAATGTAAACGTTTCCGGCACGGACACTCGTCGCCATACCGGTGGCTTGGATATGCCACGTAGCTTGATTTTGAAAACGAACGACATGATTTAAATGTATTTAGCTGCAAAATTATATATTTCAAATGATTTGGCAAAGAGCTTTGAGCTTTTCCTTTGAATCAATTTGAACATCGCACATTTCACTGCTCAAATACAATCATGTCGCATGGTTGTACGAAGTACTCGTTTGACAAGATGTCAAGTTCATAGACTCGAATTAGATGCGGTTGCCTGGTGGCGGAAGTGTATGCAGTTGTAAATAAGGCGAATGATTTCTAAATTTGCAGGATACTTATATTATTTCATGCAATGAACTACGAAAGGTTAGAGAAGATATATTCAGACACAGTGGCCGACATGCCAAAAGAGCAGGTCGATTTTCTACATTTTGTTGTATATAAGGCGTTTGGACTGACTGAACTGGACATAACAAAATATGCAAAGGAAAACAAGCTACACCTTAATACAGTCCGCCAATGGAAACGCAAACTGGAGGATAAGCAGTTAATAACCTACCTTTCTGAAGGATGGAATTATGTATACATGTTCGATCCGCGAATTTTCTTTCCTTTTGCATTCCATCTTGCATTGTGGGAAGAAGATCGGTTGCTTGAATTTAAAAGATACGGGCTCACCTTCAGGAATCAAGGTCAGTTTATATGGAGTATAGTATATCAGATTCTTGACGGAGCGAGTCCGGATAAGAATAATTCTAATTTTGAAACGTGCTGGCCTGTCGGATGCGAAGAGGAATATCTTTTTCATGTGTGTTTTGAGGAAGTGTTCAAGGAGCATGTGTTCAGACTCGGGAACAAGGAATTCAACGAACTTATCGACATTAAGTCTGAAGATCTGTTCGACTCCCTCTCCGGCGTAGCCGAAGATTACGAAAAGCTTGACGGATTGGTAAGAGAATATTATTCAGGTGGACTTTTTGGCATGACATCTCCAGCATATGTCCTGCTTGACAAGATCGGACTGTTCAGATATTTCTATGACGGGACTCCCCTTGTAAATGAAAATCCCACATATATCTACGTGGCATATGAAGCCATACAGGACCTTTATCATGGGAATGTCTATGCTTCACTTGAGAAGTTCGAGAAATCACTTAAAGCAAGAAACAAGTTCTGTGCTGATAAAAATCTGTTCTACGAGAATTTACTCAATTATTTCCTTATTCTTGCATACAAGGTGGCGGACACTGATGAAACCAGAACGAAAGTCCGGCAATTTCTGAATAAAAAGCTTGTAAGTGAGAATATATTTTTCAGAAATGCCAAAAACATAGCTCAGTACATTGGAGACGCCGTTGATGACAAGGAAGTACGTTTTAAACTCGAATGGGATATATGTCAGGCCAATGCTTTTCAAAAAGTCCTCGTTGAGATTTTGAGGGGGTATTTCGGTATGGGCACAGCAATTGGTGCCCCATCATATGCTATCCTGAGACACGAGCTATCCCCTTTTGTTGAGATTTCAGATGAGTTTGAACTGGAAGGTCTATACGGAGGCTCTCCGATAATTTCACGGATACCAAGACAGGAGAAGTGGATGGTGATGCTGAAGGAACTTGAGGCCTCAATCGACAAGACGAGCAAGAAAGATGCAGTAGGCACATCAGACAAAAGGGCGGAAAGAGTCGGATATATATATGATGGCTATGGTGTGGAGCCGAGAATACAGACCAGATTGAAGAACGGCAACTGGGGCTCCGGGAAAAAAATGACAGACCTGGAATTTTATGAAGAACAGGCCGAGTGCATGGACGAAGTGGACAGGAAGATTGCGCGTAATGCACGGGGGCCCCGGCGTTTCAGAGACATGGAACCCCACCTGGTCTTTCCGCACCTGATAGGAACTGATAAGGTAATGTATGGCAGGCGAGCACCGTATGTACCCGTTGAAATTCTTGAAGAGAAGCCATTCCTTACCATAAAAGAGACAAAGACCGGGTATGATATTTCATCAAATGTCTTCGAAGGGCTCGCTTCGCCACTTTCTGCATTGATACAGGGATGCAGAATCAATAAAATCAGCGATACAAAGTGTTCTGTAATCAAACTGAGTGACGCTCAGGTCAATCTGTTGAAGCCATTTGCCTCGTTGATCCATCTTCCACATTCGGCCAAGGATGTTATTTCTCGTCTGCTTCCAAAATTGGCTGAACATATCGAGATTCATTCCAATATGATTGAAGGCGGCTCGTCACTGGAAAGCCGCGAAGGCAACAGTGCAGTCATTCTTCAAATCAGTCCGGAAAAGGATGAATACGATGTCAAAGCACTCGTGCGTCCGCTTGAAGGCGGATCGGCAGAATTCTTTCCTGGAGAGGGAGACAAAATCATATATGACGAAGCTGGAGGTGTACGCTATCAGGTAAGCCGCGACCTCAAGGCAGAGCGCAAGGCACAGAAAGAACTGGAAAACCTGATGCAGACATTCTTTGAGGGGGATGTAGACAATTGTGAGAGTTATCTCGTATATCCAAACGAGATGCTCGAAATCGTAGAATGGGCATCGGAAAGGAAAGATAGATTCACTCTTGAATGGCCACAAGGCAAAAAGGTCAATGTCTTTGCAAAACCCCAGAGCGGCAACATAAATGTAAGCATAACTTCAGGTGAGCAGTGGTTTGAGGTTGAAGGTGAAATAAAATACGGAAGCGGAGATACCATAAGCATCAGCGATATCCTGGAGCTCATATCCTCCGGAGCGCTGAGAGGAAACTATGTACGTCTGAATGATGAAGACTACCTCGCTTTAAGCGATTCGCTGCGTAAACAACTCAAAAGGCTGGAATCACTGTCAGAAAGCGACCGTAGCGGTACGCATGTTTCGGTATTTAATGTAGGTGCATTGGCGGAAATTGTCCGGAGTTCGCAGATGAATATCAATGCAGACGGCGGCCTCGAGGCGCTCTCGCAGAAGATTCATGAGGCTCAGGCCCTGGAGCCTGCAATTCCACAAGGCTTGAATGCAGTGTTGAGAGATTACCAATATGAGGGTTTCAGATGGATGGTCCGCCTGGATCATTGGGGAGCCGGTGCATGTCTGGCAGATGATATGGGACTTGGAAAGACCATCCAGACTATAGCATTCATGCTCTATAAGGCTTCTGAAGGGCCATCCTTAGTAGTTGCACCAGCCTCAGTGCTCCTGAACTGGGAGAAGGAGATTCATCGATTTGCCCCAGAGCTTAAGATAAGTGTCCTTAATCATAGCGAAGACAGAACTGGCACGATTGAGATTGCTTCAGCCGGAGATATAGTGCTGACGACATACGGCATTCTGTCCCAGGAAGACGAAGCACTGCTCGGAAAGAAATGGAATATCGTGTGTCTGGATGAGGCTCATACGATCAAGAACAGACAGACAAAAATGTCTGCATCAGCAATGAAACTTCAGGCATCGTCAAGAGTCATCCTGACGGGTACCCCAATCCAGAACTATCTTGGAGAGCTATGGAACCTATTCCAGTTCCTTAACCCTGGATTGCTAGGAAAATTCGAGATATTCTCACGTAAATTCATTGCAAACAGCGATGCAGATCTCAATGGTCTGAAGAAGATGGTACAGCCTTTCATCCTCAGACGGACAAAGGCCCAGGTACTAGAAGAACTGCCAGAAAAGACAGAGATTATCCGTCCGATAGAACTCAGCGACCTTGAAATGGCATCATACGAGCAGATGCGTGACAGCGTATTGAAATCCCTCGAAGGAGAAAGCAAAGTGACTGTCAATGCACTTGCGGCCATAACCAGATTGCGTCAGGCAGCATGCTCGATGGCGCTGATCAATGATAAGTGGCCGTTACCTTCTTCCAAGGTCACGGCATGTGTCGAATTGTTGGAAAACATCCTTTCCGGCGGAAACAGAGTGTTGATTTTCAGTCAATTCACAAGTTTTCTATCGATAATTACTGCGCAGCTTGATCAATCCGGTTTAGAATACCATTACCTCGACGGAAGCACTCCAATAAAGAAACGAGACAAGATGGTACAGGAGTTTCAGGCTGGCAATAAACAGATATTCATCGTGAGTCTTAAGGCCGGAGGACTTGGACTGAACCTGACCGGAGCCAACTATGTCATACACCTAGACCCTTGGTGGAATCCGGCTATAGAGCAGCAGGCGACGGACAGGGCACATCGAATAGGCCAGAAGCAGAATGTAACTGTATACCACCTCATATCGCAGCACACTATTGAGGAAAAGATTCTGCGTCTTCACGAAAGGAAACGCGATCTGGCAGACACCTTCCTTGAAGGTTCGGACCTTGGTCGTGCCATGACTATTGAGGAACTCAAAGAGATGGTAAACTTATAGAAAAATGACAACATGTATATAAGAAACGAGGATACAATTTACGCACCGGCGACTGTGCCCGGAACCGGGGCGATTTCAGTGATAAGGGTCAGCGGACCTGATGCTTTGGCGATTGCTGACAAGGTTGTGACCTGCCGCAAGGGAAGCATCAGCGAAGCATCTGGATATACCTTAAAGTTTGGCATTATATACAGTAACATTAATAATTGTTGTTCTGACACTTGCGATAATTCATCAAACAAAGACTTGAAGCATGTGATTGATGAAGTTCTGGTCAGCGTTTTCCGTGCTCCACATTCGTATACAGGTGAGAATTCGGTAGAGATTTCCTGTCATGCGTCTTCGTATATAGTTTCGGAAATCATGACCCTTCTGCATGACGCTGGGGCACGTGCTGCTGAGCCTGGAGAGTTCACGCAGAGAGCCTTCCTTAACGGCAAGATGGACCTTGCACAAGCGGAAGCAGTTGCCGATGTGATTGCATCACAGAACGCAACGTCACACAGGGTGGCGTTCAACCAGATGAAGGGCGGATTTTCTTCCGAACTGCGGTCAATGAGGTCGGAACTTCTGGAACTGGTTTCACTCATGGAACTCGAACTTGACTTCAGCGAAGAAGAGGTCGAATTCGCGGACAGGTCAAGGCTCGACTCCCTGCTGAGTCAGATCATTGCACACGTCAGTCGTCTCATCGACTCCTTCCGACTTGGCAATGCCATAAAGAACGGAGTTCCGGTCGCCATTGCCGGAGCCACCAACACTGGGAAAAGCACCTTGCTTAATGCCCTCCTCGGCGAAGACCGCGCAATCGTCTCCGATGTTCACGGCACCACCCGCGACACCATTGAAGAGACTTTGAATATAGATGGTATTATGTTCCGATTCATCGACACCGCAGGTCTTCGCGAGACTTCAGAAGTGGTGGAAAAAATCGGAATCGAAAGGACTTTCAAGAAGATTTCAGAGGCTTCGATCGTGCTTGGGATGGTGGATCTGACACGAGATATCGAGAGTACCAGTGAGACAGTTGCCGAGATTTTGGAGAATGTGGATTTTGAGAGTCAGAAATTGATGATTCTGCTCAATAAAACCGATATTTCCAATGCTAACAAAAATGTTATTACAATTAACAAAATAGTTTCTTTAATTAATAATAAGAGTATTGGGTTCAGGTTCAAGAATTTCAACGGAAATATTCTGTCAATGGCTGATACAGAAAATTCTGGAGCTGTCAATGTCTGGGACAGCGCGATTTTAGGCGGACATTCTGACGAAAATTCATCTGATAAAGCGGTTCCCGAATCAGAGATAACCATCCTGCCTATCTCTGCGAAAACAGGTGTCGGAATCCAGCCCTTGCGAGCCCTTCTAGCCTCTTCGCAGCGCGACCTCCTCGGCGACAGCGACACCACCCTCGTCACCAACCAACGCCACGTCCAGGCCCTAACCGCCGCCCGCACTTCCCTCCTCCGCGTCCGCGACGGCCTCGCCTCCGCCCTCCCGACCGACCTCGCCGCCCAGGACATCCGCGAAGCCATCTACCATATCGGGTCTATTGTCGGCGAAATTTCTACGGATGAGGTTTTGGGGAATATCTTTGCTAATTTCTGCATCGGAAAGTGATGTAGCAATTCCCTAACTCAAACAAACTACAAGAAAAAGCAACAAAACAGCTATATTACAAGGATTTACAGCAAGCAGCTCAAAAAATCAAATTTGCATTTTTTTGAGTTGTTTGCTTTTTTATGTCGTATTTTTGTTGTTACTTTGTTACCCGAAACGATATGAGTAACAAATTTTGTTGTTCG
>CAZMNZ010000128.1:0-6296 GCA_964567765.1 uncultured Muribaculaceae bacterium | reverse complement strand
ACTACGTATTTGCGGCAGCAGCCTTGAAGCAGGTCCCTTCATGTGAGTTCTTCCCGATGGAGGCGACTATGACCAACGTCATCGGAACCAACAATGTTCTTCTCTCTGCTATAGAGCATGGCGTGAAGAATGTTGTTGTTCTTTCCACAGACAAGGCAGCCTATCCGATCAATGCTATGGGAATCTCCAAGGCTCTGATGGAGAAGGTTGCTACAGCAAAGGGACGCGAACTCGGTGAGGGAGCATCCACAACCATTTGCTGCACACGCTATGGCAATGTGATGGCATCACGCGGCTCTGTGATTCCTCTCTGGGTGGAGCAGATGATGGCAGGAAAGCCTATCACCATAACTGATCCTAACATGACCCGCTTCATGATGACCCTCGACGATGCAGTTGACCTCGTGATCTACGCATTCACCCACATCCACAACGGAGACCTCTTCGTCCAGAAGGCTCCAGCTGCGACTCTCGACGTGCTTGCAGAGGCATTGAAGCAGATATATTCAAAGGTGGATCCTGCATACGGCGAGACAGAAGTGAAGGTCATCGGAGCCCGCCACGGCGAAAAACTCTATGAGACTCTCGTGACCCGCGAGGAAATGGCAAAGGCCATAGACATGGGCAACTACTACCGCATCCCTTGCGACAACCGTGACCTTAACTACGACAAATTCTTCACGGACGGAAACGAAGATATCGCCAAGATCGAAGACTATCACTCACACAACACAGCCCGTCTCGACGTTGAAGGCATGAAGGAGCAGCTCCTCCGTCTCCGCTTCGTTCAGGAAGACCTCGGCCTTCTCCCTCGCGCAAAGGCAAGAGATATCAGATCTGAATAGTATAAGTACGCCGAGCCTTTCGACCCGGCATACACCCGGATGGTGGAAGCAGGAAGTGACTAACGTCTACGTTTCCTAAAACTGAATTTGAAAGAAGCGGTTTTGGAATATTCGGCATTAATATACCAACGCTTCCCGAATCCACAGCACACCTTGATGCTGACGAATCCAAATTCCAACTGTAATTTAAACATGTGAGGTAATGGTAATAGTGATAGAATTGGATTGGTCCCCTCAAAATGAGCTACATCCGTTAGAGTATAAAAAAAGAGCACCAATCAAAAATGAATAGTACTCTTTAGTTTTTACAGTGGAATTCAGAAACGAATTCATCACTTATTACCTCACTCTGCAAAGGTAAATATAATTTTTAGATAAACAACACCATTTTGAAAATCTTAGTAACAGGTGCCAAAGGCTTCGTAGGCAAGAACCTCTGCGCTCAATTGAACAACATAAAAGAAGGCAAATGCGTCATTCCCGGCTTGACCGGGAATCTCGAGGCTGTCTACGAGTACGACATCGACTCTCCAGTCGAGGATCTTGACCGTTTCTGCTCTGACTGCAACTTCGTCTTCAACCTTGCAGGCGTCAACCGTCCTCAGACTCCGGAAGAGTTTATGCAGGGCAACCTCGGTTTTGCTTCCCTTCTTCTGGACACCCTGAAGAAACATGGCAACACCTGCCCGGTGATGATCTCAAGCTCAATCCAGGCAACCCTCGCCGGTCGCTTCGGCACAAGCGAATACGGAAAGAGCAAGAAGGCAGGTGAAGAGTTGATGTTTGAGTACGGTCAGGAAACTGGTGCTAAAGTTCTTGTTTATCGTTTCCCAAATCTTTTCGGAAAGTGGTGCAGACCGAACTACAACTCAGCTGTGGCAACATTCTGTAATAACATTGCAAATGATCTTCCAATCCAAGTAAATGATCGTTCGGTAGAAATGGAACTTCTCTACATTGACGATCTCGTTGAAGAGATGATTGATGCTCTTAGGGGAAATGAGCATCGTTGTGAGTTTGATGGTGTTGAGACTGTTCCAGTTGAGAATGGAAGATACTGCTATAGTCCAATCACTCATAAGACTACTTTGGGTGAGATTGTAGATCTCATCTACAACTTCGCAGACCAGCCAAAGACCCTGATGATTCCGGAGATCCCGGAGAACTCCTTCGCCAAGAAGCTCTACAGCACCTACCTCAGTTATCTTCCAAAGGAAAAAGTCGCTTTCCCTCTGAAGATGAACGTAGACGGCCGAGGCTCCTTCGCCGAACTCATCCACACCATGAACTGCGGTCAGGTAAGCATAAACATAAGCAAGCCGGGCATCACCAAAGGCCAGCACTGGCACAACACCAAGTGGGAGTTCTTCATAGTAGTAAGCGGCCACGGCCTCATCCAGCAGCGCCGTCTGGGCTCAGACGAAGTCCTGAACTTTGAAGTGAGCGGAGACAAGATAGAAGCAGTCCACATGCTTCCGGGCTACACCCACAACATCATCAATCTCTCCGACACCGAAAACCTCGTGACAGTAATGTACTGCAACGAGATCTTCAACCCCAACAAACCAGACACATACTTCCTCCCTGTAGAGTAGTGCTCTTCTGTCATTTCGAGCGAAGTCGAGAAATCTTTAATCTATCTGCCATGGAACTAAAAACAAACTATAGCGATGTTGCCTTCAAGAATGATGGCCGTCTTAAACTCCTGATCATTGTCGGTACACGTCCGGAAATCATCCGCCTTGCAGCAGTAATCAACAAATGCCGCAAGTACTTTGATTGTATTTTGGCACACACCGGCCAGAACTACGACTACAACCTCAACGGCGTCTTCTTCCGCGATCTCAAACTGGCAGATCCGGAAATCTATATGGATGCTGTAGGTGACGATCTTGGAGCCACAATGGGCAACATCATCAACGCCTCCTATAAACTGATGGTTCAGATCAAACCAGACGCAGTCCTCGTTCTCGGTGACACCAACTCCTGCCTGAGCGTTATAGGAGCCAAGCGCCTCCACATCCCGATCTTCCACATGGAAGCCGGCAACCGCTGCTTCGACGAGTGCCTTCCAGAGGAAACCAACCGTCGTATCGTGGACATCATCTCAGACGTAAACATCTGCTACAGCGAGCACGCCCGCCGCTATCTCAATGCCAGCAGCGTAGCCCCTCAGCGCACTTACGTCTCAGGCTCACCAATGGCTGAAGTCCTTCACGAGAATCTAGAGGAGATCAAGAACTCAGACGTTCATGCAAGACTTGGTCTTGAGAAGGGACGTTACATCCTGTTGAGTGCTCACCGCGAGGAGAACATCGACACCGAGAAGAACTTCATCAGCCTCTTCACAGCCATCAACAAAATGGCAGAAAAATACGACATGCCGATACTCTACAGCTGCCACCCGCGCAGCCGCAACCGCCTTGAGAAGAGCGGCTTCGTCCTCGATCCACGAGTGATCCGTCAGGAACCCCTCGGATTCCACGACTACAACTGCCTCCAGATGAACGCCTTCGCAGTCGTCTCAGACTCCGGCACGCTCCCTGAAGAAAGCTCATTCTTCACCAGCGTAGGCCACTCCTTCCCGGCAGTCTGCATCCGCACCTCCACCGAGCGCCCTGAAGCCCTCGACAAAGGCTGCTTCATCCTCGCCGGCATCAACGAGCACGACCTTCTTCAGGCAGTAGACGTTGCAGTAGAGATGGTTCGCAACGGTGACAACGGCATCCCAGTCCCGACCTACACCGACGAAAATGTATCGACTAAGATTGTTAAGCTGATTCAGAGCTATACCGGGGTAGTAAATAAAATGGTTTGGAGAAAAGAGTAGTGACATATCGAGCGAAGCGTAGCGAGTCGAGGAATCTATTAAATAAAATGATTTGAAATAATTTTGTTTGAAATCAAAAGGTTTGAAATAAAATTATTATATTTGGCAAAAATCTGAATTATGGAAACGCCATTTGTCTTTGGAAAAATAGCATCGGATGTTGAGTTTACTGACAGACAGTATGAAACACAACATTTGCTGAATAATTTCAATGGTTTGGTCAATACCGTATTGATTTCTCCACGCAGGTGGGGTAAATCCTCTCTTGTATCAAAATCGGCGGGGTTGTATTGCGAGCAGTCCCATGACAATGTGGTTGTATTTCTGGATCTGTTCAATTGCAGGACTGAAGCGAAGTTCTATAAGGAGTTTGCTAACGCAGTATTGTCCGCGACCAATTCGGCATTTAACGATTTCGTTGCCTCCGCAATGAAATATCTTTCGCGATTTGCACCATCATTATCAGCCTCTGATCCCGCTGGCACATATGAATTTTCTTTTGGCATTGATGTCAAGGACAGGAAGATGACTTTCGATGAAATTCTGGACCTTCCGCAGACTATAGCTAAGGACAAGGGCTTGAAGATTGTTGTGTGCATTGATGAATTTCAGACAATAAAGGAATATGATGACCCTCTGGACTTTCAAAGAACTCTCAGGGCACATTGGCAGAAACATACGGATGTTTCGTATTGCTTGTATGGAAGCAAACGTAATATGATGATTGACTTGTTCTCTGACCCTAAGAATCCTTTCTACAAGTTCGGAGATATGATTTTCCTGCAGAAGATTGCCAGAACAGAGTGGATCCCGTTTATTGTAGGCAGGTTCGAAGATACGGGAAAGCAAATTGCAGAAGAACATGCAGCTTATATTGCAGACCGAGCGGAGAATCATCCATATTACGTACAGCAGCTTAGTCAGCTTTCCTGGTTCCGAACTGCAAATAAATGTTCTAAGGATATAGTAGATTCTGCTTTTGAGGGACTTGAAGCCCAGCTGGGATTGGTATTCTCCCTTATTATTGACAGTCTCACTCCGACTCAGATCGGTTTTCTGCAAGCCGTGGCAAAAGGGGAGACCAGTTTTACATCACAGGAAGTATTAAACAAATACAAATTGGGTTCTTCCGCAAACGTAAAGAATATCAAGAACGCCCTCGAAAAGAAAGAACTGATAGACATCCTGCCCGACAGCATAACCCTTCAGGACCCCGTCTTCAAGCATTGGCTACTGACGAAGTATTGAATTAAAATCTTGCCTGAGTGGGGTTCAAGGAGATTGCTGGTAGGGTGTTTGGGATGGTGGAATAATATATAATAGATAAAAAACTATAGATATGATAAAATCAATTAGGTTGAAGAATTTCTTCAGTTTTGCTTTTCAAGAAATTAATTTTGGGGATCTGAATGCCTTGGTTGGTATTAACGGGTCAGGTAAGTCTAATATGATAAAAGCTCTACAGATCCTCAAAGCTGTTATCAATGATGGTGATGTATCAAACCTTTTTATTAATCAGTGGGGTGGATTTGATGCAGTAATGTTCATGGGCAACACTAATCCTGATGCAGCTATTCAGATAGAGTACGAGTTCAATCCTGATGTGTTGGGACAGTATGGGTATCATTTTAGGGAGCCTGTTTTTTATCGTTTAAGATTTCATAAAGTTGCCTCATCTCAAAACTATTACTTGTGTGAAGGATTCCATACTAAGAGCGATAATGGGAAAATCAATTACAGATATATGCAGATTGATAATGGAGGAGGCTTTGTCAAGGAGGGACGTGGAGGAGAACAGCAGTTGGTAAATTATGAACTTGATAATCCGTCCGAATCTATTTTGAGCCAATTGGTTGATAAAGATCGTTATTATCAGATATATACTTTGCGAGAGGCAATCAAGGATATTGCAATTTATTCGTATTTCAATACCACATCTACTAGCCCGATACGGAAACCGGTGCAACCAGGTTTCACGAATAGATTAGCAAAAGATGGCTCAAACCTTCCGCAGGTTCTGAATGCAATCAAAGTTACAGATAAACAGAGTTATGCTAAAATTTCTGATGCTTTGACTGCTGTAAATCCGAATTTCAGAGGCTTTGATTTTAACTTTTTGGGTACAAGTATAGAATTGCTTTTGGATGAGGTGGGTCTTAATCGTGCAATACATGTGACGCATATTTCAGACGGTACTTTACGCTATTTATGCTTATTAGCTATAGTTTTTAATCCGCGTCGTGGTAGGCTTGTGTGTATTGATGAACCAGAAGTTGGTCTTCATCCTGATATGTTGAGTGAACTGATGCAGGCTATCATAGAGAACTCAGAATCGACCCAGTTTGTAATATCTACGCATAGTAGCCTGCTACTTAATCAATTGTCACTATCTGATGTAATAGTGTTCGAGAAGAATGAGCATAATAGCAGTGAGGCAAAAGATTTTCGTGACAAAGAGTATGTTGATTGGGCAAAACAATATAGTACAGGGACGCTGTGGCGCAACGGTGATTTAGGTGGTAATAGGTATTAAATGAGGTAGTATGGGTAAAGTAATCTATATAGAGGGGACTCAAGAACTTGATAATGGAGATTTGCGTAGAGCATTTGCTAAACTTTTT
>CAZMNZ010000127.1:0-6375 GCA_964567765.1 uncultured Muribaculaceae bacterium | reverse complement strand
TACTATGGAACCATTAAACAGACAGACGGCCAAGGCCAATCAGTATCCTACAAGGATCATCCAGTTCGGTGAGGGAAACTTCCTCAGGGCATTCGTGGATTGGATCATATGGAACACCAATCAGAAGACTGACTTCAATGCCGGAGTAGTTGTCGTTCAGCCGATCGAAAGAGGTATGGTTGACATGCTCAATTCTCAGGACGGTCTTTATCATGTGAATCTCCAGGGTATCGACAAGGGGGAGGCTGTGGATTCGATCCAGATGATCGACGTGATCAACGGCGGTCTCAATCCTTACACTCAGAATGCGGAGTTCATGGCTCTTGCAGAGAACCCTGACATCCGTTTCGTGATATCCAATACCACCGAGGCAGGTATTGCGTTCGATCCTTCATGCAAACTTGATGACAAGCCTGCGTCTTCATATCCGGGCAAACTGACCCAGTTGCTCTACCGCAGATACGAGCATTTCAAGGGCGACATGAGCAAGGGATTCATCATCCTTCCGTGCGAGCTGATCTTCCTTAACGGCAAGGAACTCAAGAAGTGCATATATCAGTATATCGATCTTTGGAATCTCGGCGAGGGCTTCAAGACCTGGTTTGAGCAGGCTTGCGGAGTGTACTGCACCCTTGTTGACCGTATCGTTCCGGGCTATCCGAAGGATACCATTGACCAGATCCATGAGAGGATAGGATATAAGGACAACCTGGTGGTGAAGGGCGAGATCTTCCATCTTTGGGTGATCGAGGCGCCTGAGTCTGTTGCTGCGGAGTTCCCTGCAGACAAGGCCGGACTGAACGTGCTCTTCGTTCCGAGTGAGGCTCCATATCACGAAAGGAAGGTGACCCTGCTGAATGGCCCTCACACAGTGCTTTCTCCGGTGGGCTATCTGTCCGGACTTGACACTGTGAAGGAGTGCGTTGAAGATCCTGAGATCGGCGCGTTCGTGAAGAAGGTCATGTATGACGAGCTGATGGAGACCCTGAATCTTCCTAAGCCTGAGTTGAAGGCCTTCGCCGATTCGGTAGTGGAGCGCTTCGTGAATCCGTATGTGAAGCACTTCGTGACCAGCATCATGCTGAATTCATTCCCTAAGTACAAGACCCGTGACCTGCCTGGTCTTAAGACCTATCTTGAGCGTAAGGGTGAACTCCCTAAGGGACTTGTTCTCGGACTTGCGGGTATCGTTACGTATTACAAGGGCGGCTTCCGTGGTGACGTGGAGATCGTGCCTAACGATGATGCGGCTATTGTTGAACTTCTCAAGACTCTCTGGGCGACCGATGATGTCCGCAAGGTTGCAGAAGGCGTTCTTGCAGCTGAATTCATCTGGGGAGAAGATCTCAATGCGGTTCCTGGACTCACCGACATGCTCGCAGCTGACCTTGCGCTCATTCAGGCGGAGGGAATGCGTGCGGCTGTTGCCTCAATATTGTAACTTGGACACCGTCAGGCAGAGTTTCGGCTCATTCACTGCCTGACGGTGCCGTATTATTATCATATTTGTCGTTTTTATCTACCGTCAGGCAGAGTTTCAGTCATTTTAGCGCCTGACGGTTGCCTAAGATTCAATAGACTATGTCAATGTTCATAAAGATTCATCCTGCCGATAATGTTGCAGTGGCGGTCAGTGAAGTGAATGCCGGAACCTGCGCCGATATCGACGGAGTGCAGATAACCCCTGTTGAAACGATTCCAGCCGGTCATAAAGTGGCTCTGCGGGACATGGCGGAGGGTGAGGATGTCATCAAATACGGTTTCCCGATAGGCCATCTTCTGCAGGCTGTCCCTCAGGGCGGACTGATTGATCATAGCGTGCTCAAGACCAATCTCGAAGGTCTTCTCGAATATTCATACCAGCCGGATCTCACCGAGGTGGAACCGGCGGCTGACCAGGCTTTCTTCATGGGCTACCGTCGTGCTGACGGTCGTGCCGGAATAAGGAACGAACTCTGGGTGATCCCGACAGTGGGATGTGTGAACGGTGTCGTGCAGAACATATGCAGGAGGTTCGAAAAGGAACTTCACGAATACCCTGGCGTGGACAAGATCGTGGCCTTCCCTCATAACTACGGCTGTTCGCAGCTGGGAGGAGACCATGAGAACACCCGTAAGATACTTGCAGACATGGTGCATCACCCAAATGCGGCAGGTGTGCTGGTGGTCGCTCTCGGTTGTGAGAACAACCAACTTTCGGCTTTCCGTGAACTCGTCGGTGAAGTAGATGAGACTCGTGTCAAGTTCATGGAGTCCCAGAAGATCCAGGGTGACGAGGTGGAGCATGGACTCGGACTCGTCAGGGAGATAGCGAAGGCCGCAATGAATGACAGACGCGAACCTGTTCCTGTCAGCGAACTCAAGGTCGGCCTCAAATGCGGGGGCTCTGACGGATTCTCCGGCATAACTGCAAATCCTCTTTTGGGCCGGTTCTCAGACTGGATCGTAGCTCATGGAGGCACGACGGTGCTCACGGAGGTGCCTGAAATGTTCGGTGCGGAGACCATACTCATGTCCCGCTGTCAGGACGAGGATACCTTCGACAGGACAGTGCATCTGATCAATGACTTCAAGGCCTATTTCATGAAGAACGACCAGCCTGTCTATGAGAATCCTTCTCCGGGCAACAAGGCCGGCGGAATATCCACCCTTGAAGAGAAGTCGTTGGGCTGCACCCAGAAGTCGGGCTCTTCCATAGTCCGTGACGTGCTGATGTACGGTGACCGCCTCAAGACCAATGGACTGAACCTTCTGAGCGCTCCGGGCAACGACCTCGTGGCGTCAACCGCCCTTGCCGCTGCCGGATGTCAGATAGTCCTTTTCACTACAGGCCGCGGAACACCGTTCGGGACATTCGTGCCGACAGCCAAGATATCCACAAACAGCACTCTGGCCTCCACGAAGCCGGGCTGGATAGACTTCAATGCCGGAGAGATCCTGGACGGGAAGCCTGTCACCGAGGTGGACAAGGCGTTTGCGGACTTCGTGCTTGCCGTGGCGGGCGGAAAGAAGACCCGCAACGAGGAGTCGGAATATCAGGAAATAGCGATCTTCAAGTCCGGCGTGACACTATAAGATAAAAGTTTGCAACAATCCTGATGATATCAGAATAAATTTAAGGTATATTTGTAAAACAAACCACACATATATGTCAACACAGAAACCATTTATCCATGACGATTTCATGCTCACCAACGACTACGCCCGTGAGCTGTATCATGAGAGTGCGGAGAAGATGCCGATCATCGACTATCACTGCCACCTCGTGCCTAAGATGATTGCTGACAACCATCAGTTCCGTGACCTCACTGAGGTCTGGCTCGGAGGCGACCACTACAAGTGGCGTGCGATGCGTGGCAACGGTGTCCCTGAAGAATACATCACAGGTGGCCGTGACAGTTACGAGAAGTTCGAGAAATGGGCTGCAACCGTGCCTTACACAATGAGGAACCCTCTCTATCACTGGACTCATCTTGAGCTCGCCCGCGTCTTCGGGGTCAGCGACCTGCTCAACCCTTCGACCGCAAAGGCGATATATGACGAGTGTACCGCCAAACTTCAGACGGAGGAGTTCAGAGGCCAGGCTCTCATGAAGAAATTCAACGTCAAGGTGGTCTGCACTACAGACGACCCTGCCGACAGTCTTGAGTTCCATCAGCAGATCAAGGACAATCCGTTCGGAGTGAAGGTCCTTCCTGCATGGAGACCAGACAAGGCCATGGTAATCGAGAAGCCTCAGCAGTACAAGGAATATATCCAGAAGCTCAGTGACGTTTCCGGAGTTCAGATAAACAACTATCAGGACCTGCTGGATGCCCTTCAGAAGCGTCATGATTTCTTCCACGAGATGGGCAGCCGCCTTTCGGACCACGGTCTGGAGACCTTCTACGCAGAGGATTTCGAACTTGAAGAGATAGACAGGATATTCCGCGACACTCTTGCCGGCAAGATGCCTTCCGCTCAGGATGTGTTGAAGTTCCGCAGTGCGATCCTGCTTGACTTCGCCCGCATGGATCACGCCAAGGGCTGGGCGCAGCAGTTCCACATCGGAGCCATCCGCGACAACAACACCCGCATGTTCAATATCCTCGGCCCGGACACAGGATACGATGCTATCCATGACGTGCAGTGCGCTGCTGCAGGACATAAGTTCCTGAACAGGCTGGCCATGGAGGACAAACTGACAAAGACCATCCTGTATAACCTCAATCCTAAGGACAACGAGGTGCTTGCGACCATGGCATATACCTTCAATGACGGCACGACACCGGGCAAGATGCAGCTCGGCTCAGGCTGGTGGTTCCTCGATCAGGAGGACGGAATGAAGAAGCAGATGAACGCACTTTCGTCTCTGGGTCTTCTGAGCCGCTTCGTGGGTATGCTCACCGACTCCCGCAGTTTCCTTTCATATCCTCGTCACGAGTATTTCCGCAGGATCCTCTGCAACCTTCTCGGAGAAGATATAGCATCGGGTAAACTGCCTAAGAGCGAGATGGCCTTCCTCCATCAGATGGTGCAGGACATATCGTATAACAATGCAGACAGATATTTCGGATTTTAACGGATAAACCTTATAAAATGCAATCGACTAATCAAAAACTGATGACCAACTGGCGTTGGTGGATGGTTCTCCTGCTTTTCGTGGCGACGACCATCAACTATATGGACAGACAGGTCCTTTCCCTTACATGGAAGGACTTCATTGCACCGGAGTTCCACTGGAACGACAACGATTACGGAACGATCACGGCCTTCTTCGCCATCGTCTATGCGATCTGCCAGCTCTTTGCAGGCAAGTTTGTGGACTGGATGGGAACCAAGAAGGGATATCTTTGGGCGATCGGAATCTGGTCTGCGGGAGCATGTATCCATGCTCTCTGCGGATGGGCTACGATGCACATCGAGGGTTACGAGTCAGCGGCAGCCATGGCGGCAGTCGAGAAGGGCTCTGCGGCAGCGCTGGCCATATCTTCGATAAGCGTGTGGATGTTCATGGCGGCACGAGCTGTCCTGGCACTCGGTGAGGCAGGAAACTTCCCGGCAGCCATCAAGACCACTGCGGAATACTTCCCTAAGAAGGACCGTGCATTCGCGACTTCGATCTTCAATGCGGGAGCGTCCGTAGGTGCTCTTGCGGCTCCTGCTACAATCCCGGTTCTTGCACAGTTCTTCAAGGACAGAGGTGTCGGCGGAGGCTGGGAGATGGCTTTCGTGATCATCGGTGCCCTGGGATTCATATGGATGGGATTCTGGGTGTTCATGTATGAGAAGCCTGAAAAGTCAAGGAGAGTGAACGAGGCGGAGCTCGCTTATATCCATCAGGATGATGAAGAACAGACTCAAGAAGATGTGAGTGTTGCTGAAAAGTCTATTCCTTTGTGGAAATGCTTTACTTATCGTCAGACATGGTCGTACATCGCAGGACGATTCTTCACTGACGGCGTGTGGTGGTTCTACCTTTTCTGGGCACCGGCATATTTCTCGGACCAGTTCGGCTACAAGTCATCTTCAGGAATGGGTATGGCGTTGATATTCACGCTGTATGCTATAGTTACGGTCTTGTCCATCGGCGGTGGCTATCTGCCTAAACTCTTTGTCGAAAAGAAGGGCATGAACCCATATCAGGGCCGTATGCTTGCCATGCTGATCTTCGCATTCTTCCCGCTGGCGGCACTCTTTGCGCAGCCTCTCGGAACGATATCGCCTTGGTGGCCGGCCGTTCTCATCGGTCTCGCAGGTGCAGGACATCAGGCATGGAGCGCCAATATGTACTCTACCATCGGCGACATGTTCCCTAAGTCAACAGTTGCGACAATCACCGGAATCGGAGGTATGGCAGCCGGAACTAGTTCCTTCCTTATCAATAAGGGAGCAGGTATGCTCTTCACATACTCGGAAAATGCAGGTGCCGCATATTCGTTCCTCGGATTCGAAGGCAAGGAGGCGGGATATATGACTGTCTTCTGCATCTGCGCCGTGGCATATCTCGTGGCATGGGTGATCATGAAGGTTCTCGTGCCTCGTTACCGTAAGATCGAACTGTAGCTCCATCGAAATAAGAGGTGATAACGTTTTTGGGAAAATTTTGTGGAACGGAAAATTATTCCTATCTTTGCGCCCCCTATGTAGTGTAGGGATCGCAAAAATTATTAAGTATTAACCATTTAACAGTAAAAGATGGACACACAGAGCTACAAGACGGTATCCCTCAAGGCAGGTGATATCAAGAAGGAGTGGGTTGTTATCGATGCAACTGATCTCGTGCTCGGCCGTCTTTCTGCCAGAATCGCGCTCGTTCTTCGCGGTAAGAACAAGCCAAGCTTCACTCCGCACATGGACTGCGGTGACAATGTCATCGTTCTCAACGCGGACAAG
>CAZMNZ010000126.1:0-6448 GCA_964567765.1 uncultured Muribaculaceae bacterium | reverse complement strand
GGCTCCACGGCCACCTGATGGAGCTGCAGACCGAGGTCCCACGGGTCATATCCGAGGACAAGTCCGGCCACCTCCTCGTATGTCAGCACCGGTATTCCGAAACCGTTCTGCCCATATGTCTTGCCCTCCATCTCGGCAATCACATACTGCCATCTGTCGAGGAAATATGGACAGCCTGGACAGTTGGTTATTATCATGTCCGGCCTGTACGGCTCCATCGACTCGAACTTCTTGTGGGTGTTCGACAGGGAATACCCTCTGTTTGCCTTTATATGGTATTGACGGAATCCGTATCCGCAGCAATGGCGCCTTTCCGGGTAGTCTATCACGTTTCCGCCCCAGGACTCCACCATTCCGGCCAGCACATACGGATATTCCGCTCCGCCGACTCCCTTGGACGGGAACATCTTGGAATAGTGGCAGCCTATATGCTCCACCACCCTCAGAGGCTCGCCGGTCTCCTTGTCGACAAGACGGAACTTCGCCTTTTCGGCGATCTCGTTTCGGAACTTATATATGAGGTCGCTGGAATGGGCCAGATGCTTCGGTTTCTGAAACTCCTTGCGGCAGGACTTCCAGAGCAGTTCCCGGATCCGGGCCTCGAGCTCGGGATATTCCTCCCATGTGGCAAGGGTCTCGGTGTAGTTGCCGAAGGAGGTGATGCAGGAAGCCACGTAGTTCTCGTAGCCGGCTTCCGTCATCAGTGCGAACTGCCTCGCGACGATGGTCATCGCAGTCTCCTGAGGGATGGTGTCGCAGTGGTATGCGATGCCTCCGCAGGTGGTGTGATGCTCGTTCTCGTGGATGTCCTTGCCCAGGACATTGCGGCATATCTCCAGGAACATCTTCTCCGATGCCGGGAAGAAATTCTGCCGTATGCAGCTGCGCACATAGTACCAATGCTCATCCGGAATTTCCTTCTGATAATCATTCCATATCTTCTGTTTTCCTTGATAAATCATTGTCAGTCATTATTGTAGTGTGTGCCCGAACTGTGCTCGAACGTGTATCTGAAATATTCTTCCGGACTCATTCCCATCTCCTTGGCCTTTGCCTGGGAGCTTCTCTCCACGGTCTCTATCCTTTCGGTGGCTCCTGTGACGTCGAATATGCGTCTGAGCTCGTCTAGATCCTCCTGCGGAATCCTGCGGAGGATGCCCGATCCCTTGCCGTTGAGGTTGGCCCCCTGTCTGGCATAGCTGTCTTCCAGATGTTCAAGATGCCATCTCCAGACAGGGCCGGACTCCACATGATCCTCCCATCTGAATGTTGCCGGATAGACACAGTATCCGTAGTTCAGGATGTTGCCTGTCATTATTTTAGTCAGCGGATATAGCTGTCGGCCCTTCTCGGACTCCACGAAATATCCGAGTTTCGCAGACAGGTTGCGCAGGGCCATGATCACGAGCCCCGGTCCGTTTTTCCTCGGGCATCTGGTCAGGCAGGACATACATTCCCCGCAGTACCAGATTGTGTCGCTCTTGAGCAGGGCCTTGATCTCCGCATCATCTCCACGCTGGACCGTATCCACGATCCTGCGCGGGTCATAGCGGTAGAACTCCGCCGCCGGACAGATTGCTGTGCAGGTGCCGCAGTTGATGCAGGTGTTCAGACCCTCCTTCATGCGGTAGTCCTCCTTCAGCATGTCATATAACTTACCCATAGGCAATGTCCAGATGACGGCGATGGCTATTTCAGCAGAGCCATGTTAGGCATTTCCTTGTCGAACTCTCCGCGGTCGAGCCTCTCCTTGATATCCTTGAATGCGGCAAGGGTCCTTTCCACATCCTCCATGCTGTGAGCTGCGGTCGGTATGATGCGGAAGATCACCATTCCCGGAGGAATCACAGGATAGATCACAACTGAGCAGAATATATGATACTCCTCGCGAAGGGCAACGGCGATGTTCGAAGCCTGGTTCACGCCTGCCTTGACATGGACTGGTGTCACGCAGGCCTCGGCAGGTCCGATGTCGAATCCGAGTTCGCGGAATCCCTGCTGGAGTCTTCTTGTCACCTTCCAGAGCTGGGCACGAAGTGCGTCTCCTTCAGGACTGTCGATGATGTCGAGTCTCTTGAGACATCCTTCCACGATAGGCATAGGAAGCGACTTTGCATAGATCTGGGAGCGCATGTTGTACTTCAGATAGTCGATGATGTCCTTGTCTGCTGCGACGAAGCCTCCGATGATGGCCATTGACTTTGCATATGCACCTATATATATGTCTATCTCATCCATCACTCCGAAGTGCTCCGAGGTTCCGCGTCCTTGTTCTCCCATGGCGCCGAATCCGTGGGCGTCATCGATCATTATCCTGAACCGGTATTTCTTCTTCAATGCGGCTATCTGGTCGAGGATTCCGAGTGCACCGGTCATTCCGAACACGCCTTCAGTGATCAGAAGCACGCCGCCGCCCTTGGTCTCGGCCTCGGCGCAGGCCCTTGCGATCACTCTTTCGCAGTCCTTGATGTCGTTGTGGCGGAACTTGTATTTGCTGCCGATGTGCAGCCTGATACCGTCGAGAAGACATGCGTGGTCTTCTGCGTCATAGACGATCACGTCGTGACGGCTCACCAGGGAGTCGATTGTCGAAACGATTCCCTGATAACCGAAGTTGAACTCGAAAGCGGCCTCCTTCTTCTCGAAAGCGGCGAGACGGCGCTCAAGTTCCTCGTGGAGATGGGTCTGTCCGGTCATCATTCGGCTTCCCATCGGATATGCAAGACCCCAGCGGGCTGCGGCCTCTGCGTCTGCCTTGCGGATTTCAGGATGGTTCGCCAGGCCGAGGTAGTTGTTGAGGCTCCAGCAGAGCACGTCCTGTCCGTTGAATCTCATGTGCGGTCCGAGTTCGCCTTCCAGACGAGGGAAAGCGAAATATCCTTCTGCCTTTTCGCGGTACTGGCCGATCGGGCCTCCCGTCGACTTCCTTATTCTGTCAAAAATGTCTGTGTACATGTAGGTTTATGTTTTAATGATTACTTCTTCTGTCTTGATACGAGTCCCATCAGTCTGAACAGGAACTTCGGGAGAGGCTTTTCCGGATTGCGGCTGCTCATATCGATGAACCAGCCCAACTTCTTGACCACCGGCACCTTATGCGTCTCCACGAATTCTATGAGCGTGCCGTCAGGATCTTCGATATATGTGAAATGGCCGGAAGCGTCTCCCATGTCGAACTTCCTTCCGTCCGGGCAGCTGTCCACTGTGAACGGATGTCCGTGCTCCTTGCAGAAGGCGCCCAGGGCAGCCATGTTGGTGACATCGAAGCAGACCTGGATGAATCCGGGGTCGCCCCAGTAGCGTCCTTCGTATATCTTTCTTGGGGTCAGTTCCAGAGCCTGGACAAGTTCGATGGTCGAATCTCCGAAGAGTTCGGCAAACGCGCCCTTGCGCTTAGGAGAGGCCAGGATCACGCGGCGGCACTTCCTGTCTGCTCCGGGCATGACGTCATGCTCGCTGAAAATTCCGGTGGAGTCGCTCCTGACTATGCTGTATCCGAGCACCTCGCTGTAGAACTTCACTGAAGCCTCCATGTCGGAGACTCCGATCACCGCGCCGGCCATTCCTCCAGTGAGTCGGCTCTGGCTGATGAATACATTCCTGTTCTCCACAATCTGGAATATGTTTCCGTACAGGTCCTTCACATAGAAGCATGGAGTGCCGTCCGGAAGGACTTCCGGGCTGGTGCAGTGCTCCCACTTGGCAGACAGTTCGCGGTGGAAGGCAGCGACGTCGCAGCAGTTGAGTTTGGCCGCGAATATACCAAGATCTCCCACGGATATGGCGAACGGACATGCGACAGGCTTGCGCTTTGAATACTGCCAGATCTCGAATCCGCCGCCTCCCTGAAGGCTTACGGCGATGCATGCGTGTCTCTGCTGAGGCTTTCCGCCGGTATATGGCAGCATCCTTTCAGCCACCGTGTCGTCTTCCAGAATCTTCACGTCGATGCCGAACATGTCGATGTACCAGTCCCAGGACTTCCTGAAGTCTTCGGTGCCGACTCCGATCTGCTGGATTCCGGAAATCAAGAAATTATCCATAAATGCAATTCTCCTTTAATATGGTAAACCAATATATTGTATCTTGTTATATAGTAAATGTGCTTACTAACGGGATGCAAAGGTATTAAAAAAATTGAAATTCCTTCGAATTTTGTATCTTCGCATATAAAACAGCGGGAAAATGGACAAAACCAAACCGCTCTTAACATAGATGAACATGAATTTTTCTGGCATAATCATAGGTTTCGCGACCTTCCTCATAATAGGTCTCTTCCATCCGATAGTGATCAAGGCGGAATATCATTTCGGCAAGCGCTGCTGGTGGGTCTTCGCCCTTGCCGGCGTGCTCTTCGGTGCCTTGTCCCTGTTCCTTGACAGCACCCTCTGGGCAAGCATCTCAGGGGTGACTGCCTTCTCCTGTTTCTGGTCCATCCACGAACTCATCGAGCAGGAAAACCGTGTGAAGAAAGGCTGGTTCCCGGCCAATCCCAAGCGCCGGAAGTCCTGAGTTCCATAGATGCGGATTATTCTAAATCCCGCTACGGATGTTCAAAAGGTCGCAAAAGTACCGCTTTTCAACCAAAACGGACGGATATTTGTATGCAATAGGAACAAAAACGCAAAATGACAGTTCAGAAGAATTTCGAGGCAAATATCAGGACCATAAAAGAGAAACTTCCGGAATCCAGTCAGATTGACATGGGTGAAGACTTCTGTCTGATGGACATCCGATATGATGGAAAACTGGAACACATAGGTTACCCCTGCAGGCTGGACGGCAATGTGATGCTTTTCTGCATCAACGGGTCGATCCGGTTGTCGGTAAACCTGAATGAATATGAGATAAAGGAGGGTGAACTCATCGTCTGCATGGCGGGGGACCTTGTAAAAGTCTCACGGCCGGATGCTTCCGTGTGCGGAGAATTACATTTTGTAATGCTCGTGATGTCTCACGAGTTTGCTTCAGACCTGCGGATAGACTTCAAGCGAATCCTCAATGAGGGTATTCTTCCTATGAGTACTCCTGTAATCAGAATAGACAAGAGTGTCTGGGAAATACTTGGAGAACACCTTAGACTTATTGGAAAGGTCGCCTCCGCCAAGGGTGAACTGTATAAGGATTCCGTGAGATCACTTGTATCTTCCCTTGTGTCGGTCCTTGGAAGCCAGTGGCTGGCTGAAGTGGGTAATCTGAAGGCAGAGGAGGGAGCGGCAGTAAATTCTGGGAGCAATCACAAAAGGCTGGTTTTCGAGCAGTTTCTGAAACTGGTGTCAGAGAATTACTCGCAGCAGAGACAGATGGCCTTCTATGCAGACAAATTATGCCTCAGCCCAAAATACCTTTCAAAACTGGTAAAGGAAGTTTCCGGCAAACTGGCTCCGGAATGGATCGAATCGTATGTGATGCTTGAAGCAAAGCACCTTCTGAAATATTCCCATATGTCTATAAAGGAGATAGTCTACCGGCTCAATTTCCCCAACCAGAGTGTATTCTACAAATATTTCAAGGCTCACACAGGGATGACTCCTACCGATTACCGGAACTCCTGATAGACTTTATTATTCTTTTCGGAATGGACAACAGGCAAAGACGGCTGATAAAGGACGAGAGTCCGAGCCGTCTGTCCGGCATAGGCCCTTGGCCGAGATGCTTCGCAGGATGAACCGGGCATATCCATCGGCCGGCAACGATATGGAAATCCTGAAAGATGCCGTCGGTCATCAGTACATCAGCCGGACCCCGAAGAAGAAGGTGCGGGGCAGTGTCGGGCCGAACATGTATCCGGAATCCCTGTCCGCTCCGTAATCGAAGTCCTGGAATGAGTTGAGGAAGTTCTGCATCTCTGCATGATGCTTCTGATTCTTCGAGAACCAGTCGAATTTCAGGCCTCCGGTGTTGATTCCGTGCTTGGTCTGTTCGGCGATCATGGCCTCATGCGGAGGCAGTTCTATGTTGTCGCCGCCGCCCCTCATCACTTCCACCCTGTCCACCATGTTGGCCGGCAGCGGCTCTATTCCATACACGCTGGCGAGGGCGCTGAATATAGGACGCGAATCTATGAGTATCTGTGTGTACTGGCCGTCAAGACCATTGATCCTGATCTGCTGGAATCCGCAGTTCTAGCAGTTGTTCTCCACCCTGACTCCGGGCCGGAAAGACAGGCTCTGGGCTACTGTGGTGCTGCTTGTCCTGTTGTAGATGTCACTCCCGACCACATTCACGAGCGTAGGCGACATCCTTCTGGTGGTCTCGCTTCTTGTAGCCGAGACTATCACTCCGTCCAACTGGACAAGATCCTCCTCCAGTATGGGTCACTCTGTAGGACTTACTCCGGAGCAGTTGAAGGCGTTGATTGCTATGGTGAAGATCCTAAAAATGCCCGCAACTCAGCGGAAGGTGTAAAATTTTGGTAGATTCCGCTGAGTTGCGAGCTTTTTCTGTG
>CAZMNZ010000125.1:0-6522 GCA_964567765.1 uncultured Muribaculaceae bacterium | reverse complement strand
ATCTATATGGCACCCGTTTTACTTCATGATCATCTTACTTCCGAGCGATAGCTCCACTTTGCGTACTGGTGGAAAGGTGAAGATTCATTCAACGCATTATGCCGTCTGTCCTGCAGGCGGAACCTGGACCCACGCGCATGCAGTCCCTTCCTGACCAGAATCTCCGGTCTGGTGTTCTTGCCACGGATGCGGGACATGCAATGATGGCGTTGGGACGGGGTCAATTTATCGGGAACAGGAAATCAGACTACAAGAGTTCCTCACGGACAGCTTCAGCTGCTGCTTCTATGATTTTCATATCCTGAAATGTGAGGAACAAAGGTAAGGAATAATACCTATATTTGTACCCGTAAATCGTGCAAGGATCAAACAACAAAGGATTATGAACAACGTAGCATTAAAGCAGGTATATCACGAGGGAATCACAATGCAGGTTCCTGAGATTTGGGATGTGGAAAAGGAAGAGTTCAACGAGGAGGACGGCACCAGGTCCTACAGCCTGAGCATCAACGCCAGGGGCAAGGACATTAGGAGCATAGACATCAGTTGGGGCATCATCCCTGAGGGTTCGGACTCATATCTTGAGGCCTGCAGGACCTACGAGGAGGTCGTGTTCGAGGACGACCTGTCGGCTGATGAGGAGCCGATCATGTGCTTCGAGTTCCAGAAGCGTGAGGCACACGGATTCAACGTATGGACAGACGACGGGACGCCATGCTTCTTCTTTTGCATGGACATCCCGTCAAAAGGAAAGAATCATCTTCTCACAGTGCTCATCAGCGCTGCCGACAACGAGCAACTTCAGGATCTGCTCGACTTCACGGAAGAATATCTTTCAGTGGAGTAATCACTCCGCATTTTCCTTCTCCCACTGGGCGATGTTGCGGCTCTGGTCCACCCATATGAGTTTGGATGTGTCGTAGCCGCGTTCCTCCGCCTCGGCGAGCACCATCTCCAGAAGGTCCGGATCCGGAACAGGAGTGCGTGAGAGGATCCAGAGATACTTCTCAGCCTTGCTTCCCACAAGCGAGATCTGGTAGTTCTCATCCACCATCATCACATTGTACTCGGAATAGAAGAACAGGAAGAAAGAGACCTTGAGGGCACCGGGATCGCCTTCAGGGTCTTTGTACTTTGCCTTGCCTTCCGCAATCTTGAACTTGCCGTCCTTCCAGCCGGTGTTCAGCACCACCACCTTGCCGTTGTCCTGAAGGATGTACTCGGCCATCGTGTTGTCCATGCCACGCTCGAAACTGTGGTTGTAACGGGCCACCTCATACCACTCCCCAAGATAGCGGGACAGATCGAATTCTGAAACGGTGGAATTGTCAAAATCCTTGGAACAGCCTGAAGAGATCAGGGCACAAGCGGCTATGGCCGCGAGAATAAGACGTTTCATAACACTACTTTTTGATTTGGTTTGAACTTGAACGCCCCAAATCAAAAAGCATTCCACACGAAAGCCGGAACAGATCAGAATCTCAGCAGATGCACCGGATGCGGAACCCTGTACGGAGTGGAGCGGATGAAGAGAAGCCACTGAGCGGCAAAGTAGGTGCCGAGCACAAGATAATCCCTGTACGGCACCGGCTCCACGAACTTGTTCCATGCGAGAATGAAGTCGGAAATCACGAACAGAAGGGCTCCCAATGCATAGAGGGAACTGCGCTGGAGCATCGCAGCAAAAAGCATCAGGCAGATGACGACAGCATATATGCTCACTCCTGTGCGGAGAACGCCGGCGGGAGCACATGGCACCACCTTGACAAAGACCGGGACCAGAAGTGCCGCAATACATAATCCCATCATGGCCAGATATCCTTTTGCCTTAGAGGTCAGTTTTCTGTCCGGCTCGACCTTCCTGAGATATCTGCGGACAAAGAACACGATATAGAACACATGAGCGACCGCAAAGGAGCCCATCTGAGCGAGGAAATTGCCGCAGGACCCGGCCAGGTCGCCAAGTGCCGAGAACAGCAAGGCAAGACATATCTCCCACGGAGCCAGCCATATGGAGGCAAGACAGAGCAGTCCCACCGGGAAGCAAAGTTTATGAGGGACCTGAACAGGAGCAAACAACAGAGCCGCCAGACACAGGAACAAGGCAGTGGTACAGAACACCATCGGCTTGACACAGTTTTCCTTAATATTCATGACAAAGAGTTTATATGGGCATTGCGAATATAGGAAAAAGATTGTTGATAGGAAAAATAAATTTTGTATATTTGTCCTTCGGATTGAATAATTTTTAACCAAAATACTATTATTATGAAGAAAATCATTCTTATCGCAGCAATGGCTCTCGGATTTGCTGTTGCAGCAGTGGCTCAGCCAAGAGCACTCGGTGTGAAACTCGGATGGGGCGTTGACGTTAGCTACCAGCACACAGTCGGAAAGGATTTCGTTGAAGCGACACTCGGACTTAACAACTTCAACTCACTTGACCTCGGCGCGACTTACAACTTCATGATTGCACAGCCAGACTGGACAGACAGAGGTGAGTGGGGATTCTATGCAGGTCCTGGTGCAGCTGTCGGTATGAATCTCATCGGCGAGAACTCTTATTTCCACCTCGCAGCAGCAGGTATGGTAGGACTGGAGTACTCATTCTGGTTTCCACTTCAGCTTTCATTCGATCTCAAGCCACAGCTTGGATTCGGATTCGGCTACGGTTTCCACTGGAGCATTACTCCATCCCTCGGCGTACGCTACAAATTCTAATATCTGACAGATATTTCGGACAAACGGTCACTTCGGTGGCCGTTTTTACCTATATTTGAGGGAAATTTGATTTACTATGAGAAAAACGGTTCTTACCATCATCATCGCCTTAGCATCCATTGCAACTGCAGCAGCACAGCCGCGAGCAGCCGGAATACGCATCGGAGCCACCGGACTTGATGCAAGTTACCAGCACAGCATGAACAGCACACAGTTCATCGGAGCCGACATAGGACTTGACTTTGGGTACAATGCAAACGGATACTCAGGAGTCAAGGCAACTGCCATATACAACTTCATCTGGGCCCGCCCCGCATGGACTAACAAGGGATCATGGGGAATATATTCAGGACCTGGTATTTCTCTGGGATATGTGAATGACCTCATGCCATACACCGTAGGAAACGTCACCACAGGCTATCTTGACGGAGGATTCATGTTCGCAATCGCAGCCCAGGTGGGTCTTGAATACACATTCTGGTTCCCTCTCCAACTCTCTCTTGAGATACGTCCTCTCTTCGGTCTCCACGCCAACGACGGCCGCATGAGGATTCCGGAACTCGACACGACAGTCCATTACGAGAGCAAGGTCGGATTCTATGACAACGGTCTCCTGGGATTTGCTCCGACACTGACGGTCCGCTACCGGTTCTGACATCGGTCCCTCCGGCACCAGAACAGACTCCGGAACGGCCAGGCAAAATAAAAAACGTCGACCCTATGGATTCATAAGGTCGACGTTTACAAAACCGTTTATCTCCTGCATCAACTCGACCGATGCGAGAGATATTTTTTTAATGTCTTCAGGACAGTCCTCAGAAGCAGCCGCCGCCCGATAAGCATTGATCGCCTCTCCGAACCTACCTTCACGCCTTAACTCATCTGCTCTTTCCAATAACTTGACAGCTTCCATATATCACTCACTTTAACGAAGGGATTTGTTTTGAAATTTTTATCTATGAGATTAGGCGAGGATTGTTGGAGGTGACATGCCACCCCCGGCTAGGGGGTGCCTCCCGCAGGGAGGCGGGGGTCACCGGAAACAACCTCGCCTAATCTCTATTCTCTGATAAATTCTAAACAAGTCCCGAGAATCCCATGAAGGCCATGGCCAGAATGCTGGCAGTAACAAGAGCAATCGGAATACCCTTGAAAGCCTTAGGCACATTGTTCAGAGCCAGCTGCTCGCGGAGTCCGGCAAAAAGCACCATCGCAAGGCCGAAACCGAGGGATGTAGCGAATGCATATACGGTAGCCTCACCGAGATTCATCATTCCGTCAGCTGCAGCAGCATAAGGAGATGACTTCTGAACGACTGTCAGAGCCACACCGAGAACGGCGCAGTTGGTGGTGATCAGAGGAAGGAAGATACCGAGTGAAGCATACAAGGCCGGGCTGATCTTCTTCAGGACGATCTCCACCATCTGCACAAGGGCAGCGATCACGAGGATGAACGAGATGGTCTGAAGGAATTCAAGGCCGAACTTCACCAGAAGCATGTTCAACAGATAGGTCACAACAGTCGCAAGGGTGATCACGAAGCACACCGCCATCGACATTCCTGTCGCAGTGCTGAGTTTGTTGGACACTCCCAGGAACGGACAGATTCCGAGGAACTGGGAGAGCAGGATATTATTTACGAATATCGCTGAAATGATGATAAGTATATATTCCATGACTACTCTGCCTTTTTAGTTGTTAACTTTCTGAATATCACGATGAGATATGCCAGCGCGAGGAAGGCTCCCGGAGCAAGGACGAATGCGAGGATGCCGTCACCCTCCATGAACTTGAATCCGAATGCCGAGCCGCTTCCGAGTATCTCACGAACCACTCCAAGAAGTGTGAGCGAGCATGTGAATCCCAGACCGATTCCAAGACCATCAAGTGCCGAATCCCAGACACCGTTCTTGTTGGCGAAAGCCTCAGCACGTCCGAGGACGATACAGTTCACCACGATGAGCGGGATGAACAGACCGAGGGTCTCGTAAATGTCCGGAACATAGGCCTGCATCACGAACTGAAGCAGGGTCACGAAGGTCGCGATCACCACGATATATGAAGGGATGCGCACCTTGTCAGGGATATAAGGAGCGATCAGTGAGATCGCCATATTCGAAAGCACGAGGACGAAAAGAGTGGCAAGTCCCATGCTCATACCGTTGATGGCCGATGTGGTTGTGGCCAGAGTCGGACACATACCTAGAAGAAGAACGAATGTAGGGTTCTCCTTGACGAGGCCTTTAGTTATAAGTTGAAATTTTCCCATTTTCCTTTCCTCCTTTATTTGGTCTCACTCTGTTCGTTAGAAGTGACAGGCGAAGAGCCGCTCTGGGCTTCTGCACCCTCCTCCCAGTTTGAATTGCTGGCACCGGTAGTGGTGTCCAGAAGCATCGGAGTGCCTGCAATCGCATGGAACACCTTTGCTGCCAGGGCGACACCTGATGTATAGGCCCTTGAAGTGATGGTCGATGCGGTGATTGCGTCAACATCTCCTCCATCCTTCTTCACAGAAAGTTTCTTCGCAGCAGGATCGAAACCCTTGAACTGATCCGAGAAGGAAGCCTCCACGCACTTTGCACCGAGACCCGGAGTCTCAGCCTGCGAGAGTACCTTCGTGTTCCAGATCACGCCGTTGATGTCGAATCCGACCTTGATGCTGATAGGGCCGCCGAAACCGACAGGAGCCACATTGATAGCGCATCCCACAGTGTTTCCAGCCTCGTCATATGCAAGGTTGTATGCATATGTCGCGCCTTCAAAATCTACGGTCCTTTCTTCCTCGACCTTGACGGCAGTCTCAGGAAGGACCTCCATGATTGCAGCCTCGTTCTTTGCTGCAGCGGCTGCCGCGATAGGCTCTGCCGTCAGGGCATATACGCCCGCGAGAAGTCCAGAGCACACCAGACAGATGGCCAAAAGGCACACCGTCATATTCTTGAATGATGATTTAACAGCCATATCTCTTACCTCCCGTACTTTTTAGCGTGGCACACCTTGTTGATGAGCGGAACCACAGAGTTCATGATAAGGATTGCGAAAGAGACGCCTTCCGGATATGCTCCGAAATAGCGGATGAGCATGGTGATCACACCGATTCCGACTCCGAAGATCACACCGCCCCAGTTGCTCATAGGAGAAGTCACATAGTCGGTGGCCATGAAGATGGATCCGAGAAGGAGACCTCCGGTGAGAAGGTTGAAGAGAGGGTCTGTGAATTCAGCCGGATTGATGAGCCAAAAGATTCCGGAGAACACGGCCACTGTAGCCCAGATCGAGAGGGTGATGTATGGTCTGATCACCTTGCGGGCAAGCAGATATACGAATCCCACAAGGAGAGCCACTGCTGAAAGTTCGCCGGCAGATCCTCCGATGTTGAGGAAGAGCATGTTCAGATAGTCCATACCCTCTGCCGCTCCAACGCCGCCTTCTGCAACGAGTCCGAGAGGAGTTGCACCGGTGTATGCGTCAGTGACGGCATTGCCGATGAAGCCCTGAGGCTTGGTCCAGTCGGTCATATATGTAGGGAAGGAGATCAGAAGGAACACACGGCCTGCGATCGCAGGGTTGAAGAGGTTCTGTCCGAGTCCGCCGAAGGTCATCTTAGCCACACCTATGGCGAAGACCGCTCCGATCAGCACCACCCACCAAGGAGTGGTTGCAGGAAGGTTAAGGGCGAGAAGCACACCTGTGATGACTGCCGACCAGTCGCCGATGGTGCATGTGCCCTTCAGGAGATATTTTGTTATGAGGTACTCCAGCAGTACGCATGAAGTCACGCTCACTCCCATCACAAGGAGT
>CAZMNZ010000124.1:0-6566 GCA_964567765.1 uncultured Muribaculaceae bacterium | reverse complement strand
TGCAGGCGAAGAAGAATACACTTCCCGTCTGTTCCTGAACCACTGTAGCATGAAATGGTCAAACCACGACACAGTGGTGGCGGAATATGACTAAAAAGCCCAATTTGAACTACCACTGTGACGTATAATCAGCAAATGATGACACAGTGGTAATGAAGCCGGGTTGCACTTGCTACATCGGGCGAAGTCACGACATCTGAAGTCATGACATCTGTAAAATGACTGCTTATGTAACTGTAAAAGGTACGATAATATGACTGAAACATTGGACAAGACAGATATCCTGATTCTGCGCGAACTGCAGAAGGATGCCAAACTGACGACCAAGGAACTGGCCGCAAAGGTGAACCTTTCCCCGTCCCCTGTCTTTGAAAGGCAAAAAAGGCTTGAAAGGGAAGGGTATATAAAGAGGTATGTCGCGGTGGTGGATCCCCTGAAGGCGGGTAACGGCATCATGGTTCTGTGCAACGTGAGCCTGAAGCAGCACAGCAAGGAGTACAGCCGTCAGTTCACTTCCGTAATCGCTGACATCGAGGAGGTGGTGGAGTGCTACAATACCTCCGGAGATTATGACTATATGCTGAAGATATATGCCCGCAGCATGCCTCATTATCAGGAACTTGTCCTCGGCACCCTCGGCGAACTCGACTGCATCGGCAGCCTCCACAGCATCTTCGTGATCGGCGAAGTCAAGAACACCATGGCCGTGCCGCTCAGATAAGCGTCAAGGTTCAGATTATCATCAGAAGGAAAAACAGATAGTCCTTCAGGACCGTGCGGAGAATCTTCAGTGCGGAGGTGACGTATGACTCCACTGTTCTGACCGTCAGCCCCGTCTGTTGGGCTATTTCCTTGTTTGAAAGTCCAGAGAACCGGCTCAGGATGAAGACCTGCCTGTATCTTTCCGGCAGATCCTGGATGGCTTTGCACAACTGTTCCTTGACATCCATGAACAGACTCTCGTCCGGAGTCTCGAAATATTCCGAAAGCCTTTCGGCTATATAATCCTGATATGCCTTGCTGCTCTGACGGTCGCGTATCCTGTTGAGGCAGCGGTTTCTGACGGAGGTGAACAGATAGTTTCTAGACACCTCTGAGGGGCTCTTTGTCTCTATCAGGTTGGTGAAGATGTCGCAGACCACATCCTCTGCATCCTGCCGCGGAACGAAAAGCGAGGCATAGTTGCAGAGGTCTCCGTAATGGGAGACGAAGATCGAGTGGTATTTGTCCAGTCTGCCGTCCATAGTCTATCTCGGACATTTCACCTGTTCCGTAGATAATATCTACCACCTCCGAACCACACACAGGGCATTTGGACGGTTTACGGAATACATCTATTAGCCATCAATGATTGATACACTTTCAATAGGTTCCAGTTCTCTGAATCCTTTACCATTTATTCTCTATAATAGAATCGTTGCTGCATATCCCTTGACTTTTCAAAACCGTCAGCAATAAGACTTTGTTTTACTTGCTCAAAAGTATTCCAATCGGGTATTGCATAGTCATCAGGATACAAAGCCCACAAGTCTCTTGATCAGTTCTGCACAAAGTACTCTGACCGGATTATGAACAGATACCTCATATATACGAAAGACTACAAGCGTGAGAACGGGGTAGAGTATATTCCAGTCTATATGGCAATGTTTCTTTAAAAGTATATAAGGTGAAGTCAGGAAATAAATCCATGGATTTTCTATGCAATTTAAAGTGTTATTTTATATATTTGCGGAGAAATGTAAAATTGCATTTTAAACACCATGGTTGATAAACTTATATTGAAACAGATTCTCCAAAGCAGCAGAGAAGAGATAGGGCAGTACCAGATCGTTCATAGAGACATCCGGACTGACGGTTTCAACTGCTGTATTTTTGTCGGCGTAAGAAGAACCGGCAAATCATTTGTCCTCTATGAGAAGATTCAGCATATGCTCAGCCAAGGCCACAATTGGGATGAAATCCTCTACCTGAATTTTGAGGATGAGCGTCTTGGTTCGCTGGACATCAACGATATGGACACCATACTTGAATGTCACATGGAGATGGGAGGAGTTGCCAAGCCAGCCCTTTTCCTTGACGAAATCCAGAATATTACCGGCTGGGAGAAGTTTGCACGAAGGGCCGCAGACAGTAAGTATATGGTCTGGATAACCGGATCAAATGCCAAGATGCTCTCAAAAGAGATGATGTCAACCCTCGGTGGCCGATACATCCCTATAGAGGTCTATCCTTTCTCATTTGCCGAATACCTCCGCTGGGCAGGTATCCCATACGATGAGAAAAGCCTGTTAAGTACTGGAGCCCGTGTAAATCTAAAGCAGGCATATGAAGAGTACTTCAAATGGGGCGGTCTTCCGGAAAGTCTCGGACTCCCTGTAAAAAGGAACTACATCAGTTCAGTCTATCAGAAGATATATCTTGGTGACATTTGCACCAGGAATAAGATCAGCAACCCTAACCTTCTTCGTCTGCTCATAAAGAAGATTGCAGAAGGAGTCAAGCAACCAATATCCTACACTCGTCTCTCTCAAGTGTTATCAAGCGTAGGAGGCAAAATCACCGTCCCAACCACCAGCAGTTATATCGGTTACTGCGAAGATGCGTGGTTGCTCCTCAGGCTTCATAACATATCGTCATCCTTCTCCGAAAAGGAAACCAACTGTAAATACTACTTTGTAGATAATGGCATCCTGAGCATACTCCTGATAGATTCTGTGACCACTCTTCTGGAAAACCTCGTCGCACTGCAACTGTTCCGCATATACGGATACGATCCGGATAATGAGCGAGTATATTTTTATAATAGCAAAGTGGAAGTTGATTTCTATGTTCCTGATGACGAACTGGCAATTCAGGTCTCCTATTCAATCTCCAAAGACAAAGACACCTGGGAAAGAGAAGTCGGGGCCCTACAAAAACTGCCTAAGGCCAAGCCTTGCAAAAGAAGAATCATCCTCACCTACGATGAGCAGCAGACTATAGAAGACGAATATGGCATAATCGAAGTCATCCCTTGCTGGAAATGGCTGCTTGGTATAGGAGAAAAGAGTAGTCAATAATGTCACTTATGCCTCTGTACCATGCTGGGCAGATGGGTTATTCATATACGTTTTAGGCAATATCAGACAATCCCGCACCGTGTTTGCCGCAAGTGATGTGTTATCATTATGGTAAGTATTATATTTTCGGCAGATGAAAAGAAAAGTATGCGTAGCTTTTGTGATGTCGCTTGCGCTGATGGCGGCGGCAGGTTGTGTTTCAGAGTCCATGACGGCTCTTTCCGACAGGGTGTTCGACAGGGCGGTGGACCAGTTTATCCTGATGGATTCGAAACTGTCCGAGAGTGAATTTCCGCGCACAGTGGACACTTTGGGCAATCTTGTGACCAGTGATTCGAAGTGGTGGTGCTGCGGGTTCTTCCCGGGGTCCCTCTGGTATACATACGAATATACCGGCGATGACCGGATCAGGGGTCTTGCTGATAAATATACAAGACGCATCAGGACCCGGGAACTTCTGTTCGACCATGATCTGGGATTTGAAGTCTGGTGCAGCTACGGTAACGCGCTGCGTCTGACCGGAGATCAGAGCTACAAGCCAGAGATAGAGGAGGCTGCGGCCCTTTTGGCGACCCGCTATTCCCCGACAGTGAAGGCCATCCGCAGCTGGAACAACCCTCACAAAGGTTTCAGGGTGATCATCGACAACATGATGAATCTGGAACTTCTGGAGGAAGCTGCGAAGATGTTCGGCTGCGATTCTCTTGACAGGATCGCACAGGACCATGCCAACATCACCATGAAGAACCATTTCCGCGAGGACTACACCACATGGCATCTTGTGAACTATGTGGATGCGGACGGCAGCGTAAGGCGCAAGCACACGGTCCAGGGCTATTCGGACGACTCAGCTTGGGCGCGCGGCCAGGCATGGGCACTCTACGGATATACCATGATGTACCGCGAGACCGGCCGTCAGGAATATCTTCAGCAGGCTCTCAATGTCGGTGATATGATTCTCGGCCATCTTCCTGAGGACGGAGTGGCATACTGGGACTTCGACGACCCGAAGATACCGGATACATATAGAGACGCCTCTGCCGCAGCCGTCATGGCTTCCGCCTATGTGGAACTCAGCGGTTATGCCGAGAGCCGGCGGCGTAAGGAATATAAGGCAGTAGCGGAAAAGATCCTGCGTACACTTGCCTCGGACAAATATCTCTGTGCTCCGGGCGAGTGCCATGGATTTCTTCTGAAGCACAGTGTGGGAAGCATTCCTCACGGCAATGAGGTGGATGTTCCCCTGACATATGCAGACTATTATTTCCTTGAAGCCCTCATACGTTATAACAATCTATGAAACGCATAATAATTTCCCTCCTGCTGATTTCTGCCCTTTGGGACGCTTCTGCCTATGTCGGACGTGACCATATTCAGAACAGAATCGGCTACAAACAGTTGAAGAAGGTTCTTGTGAAGGATCAGGCCTGGAATCCGTATCCTGCCTATGCAGACCGTGCCGGCTGGGATGCCATGACCGGAGAGCATAAGGCGGAAATAATCTCTTATGGAGAAGGATATCTGGACTACCGGTGGCAGGTGGTGAAGGCGACCGACTACATCGAGTTCGAGCGCTCCGGCAGCCGCGACATCATGGAAAAGCCCTATCGTGAGAACATGCATGCGATAGCCTGTCTTTTCTGTGCTGAACTTGCGGAGGGAAAGGGACGTTTCGTGCCTCAGATTGCGGACGGAGTTTTCCATTTCTGCGAGATGAGTTCCTGGGCGCTCTCGGCCCATCTGTACAAGTTCTCGCAGGCCAGGACTTCCATGCCTGTAAAGGACGACAATACTCTGGAACTTCATCAGGGAGACCTCTCGCAGCTCTTTGCATGGATATATCACTACCTCCACGGTGAGTTCGACAGGCTCCATCCCGAGATAAGCCGCCGTCTGAAGGCGGAGATCGTCCATCGCGAGATGAATCCGTACCTGGAGCATGAAGACTACTGGTGGATGGGCTTCACCCGCGACAGGCACATAGATACGATGAACAACTGGACCCCTTGGTGCAGCCTGAACGCTCTGGTGACCTTCATGCTTATGGAAGATGACCCGGACAGGCTGGCAAGGGCGGTGTGGAAGAGCATCCAGTCCGTGGACTACTATCTCAACTTCATCCAGGAGGACGGAGGCATAGAGGAAGACCCGATATACTGGAACAATGCCGCCGGCAAGCTGTATGACTATCTTACTGCTCTGAAGATGATAACCGGCGGACAGGTCTCCATCTTCGATGTGGATCAGGTGCGCCGGATGGGAGAATATATTGCCAGATCCTATGTCGGAGACGGCTGGGTGGTCAATTTTGCAGACTCTCCGGCACGCCCTGCTTTCAGGAATTCCGCTCTTGTCTATCGCTACGGCAAGGCCGTTGACAGCCCTTTCATGATGACATATGCCGCCATCGCACGTCAGGTGCAGGATATCTCTTATGAGCCTTCGGAAGATGTGTTCAGATTCTTCGAGCAGCTGGTGTACGACTCTGAATTCAATTCATATGATGCGGAGTATGTGGCTCCGGAATACACCTGGTATCCAGAGACAGCCTTTCATTTCCATAAGGCCGGAGACCTGTTCTTTGCTGCCTCGGCAGGCCATAACAAGCAAAGTGGACGGGCAGAAGGCCTCCCTGAGATATTCATCCTCTGATTTTGAGGCTGTTGTGGAACCGATCGTACTCAAAGACCCGAAACTCACGGAGATGTGGGGTGAAGAAATCTGTCGCGTCAGGCTTGTCGCCCGTAAACTTCTCAAAAAAGCAAATTATAAGTACAGGATATGTTTTTGATATTGGTATCAGCGCTCCTTATGTGCCTTCCGGCAGGGAATGTACAGACCCTGTCCAGCCCCGACGGAAATCTTGAAATGACCTTCAGCGTTCATCCTTTGACGGTACCTGGGAACCGGTCTGGGGAGAGGAGGCAGAAATCCGCAACCATTACAACGAACTTGCTGTGACTCTTGAAAAAGATGGTATTGACATGCTGTTGAGATTCCGTCTTTTTGATGACGGCCTTGGATTCAGGTATGAGTTCCCTCAGCAGACCAATCTGAGGTATTTCACCGTACTGAACGAAATGACAGAGTTCCGTATGGCTGGAGACCTGCCGGAGAACTATCTCAGGCATATGGATGCCTTTCAGTTCATAAAGGATGTAGCCCTTGACTGGCAGCGGAGACTGGTTCGTCGGTGGCGTGACGGATGAGAACGCGCGAGAAATGACCGTAAGCCTTGACTTCCTTGAGCCGGGACGGAAATATACGGCGAAGATATATGCCGATGCCCCCGATGCGGACGGAGCAGGAAATACATATGAGACAGGCTCCGAATCCTGCTCGAAATATGTGATAACCGAAAGGAGGGTCACGTCAAAGACAAAACTTAAACTCCGTATGGCCCCATCAGGCGGCTTCGCCATATCCATAAGATGATAAGGAGTGTTTCTTTATTTTTCTGCAACGATTGTCATTTCCGTGGTCGGATGACTGAAATGTGCTGTCGAC
>CAZMNZ010000123.1:0-6609 GCA_964567765.1 uncultured Muribaculaceae bacterium | reverse complement strand
GGGCTGCCGCATCATGGCAACAAAGGCATAGGAATGCGTGACTGCATCAATGTCACCATCAAGGACCTTACATTCTACCAGTGCGGTCATTTCGTTCTTCATATGTCTGCGGTCGACAATCTTCTTATAACAGGCATCAAGGTGGATTCCGACAGAGACGGCATAGATATCATCTGCTGTAGGAATGTCATGATTTCGGACTGCCTGGTCAATACGCCTCAGGATGACAGCATTGTCCTTAAGTCAAACTATGTGCTCGGCAAGTTCCGCGATGTGGAGAATGTGACCATAACCAACTGTCAGATTTCCGGCTATAAGTGCGGAACCCTGCTGGATGGCACCAGACAGAAATATACTCCTGTTCAGGATGAATACCGTTCCGGCGGACGCATAAAACTCGGAACGGAATCAAGCGGCGGCTATAAGAATATTACTGTCAGCAACTGCACGTTTGACTATTGTGGCGGCATAATGCTTCAGTCAATGGATGGAGGACACTTGGAGGATGTGACATTCAGCAACATAACCATGCGTAACGGCCTTTCTTCCCCGTTCTTTATCAGGCTTGGAGCACGTATGAGAAGCCCTGAGGGAACCCCAGTCGGGAAGATCCGCAGAGTCCTAATCAGCAATGTGACGGTATATAATGCCGTATCATGGACCGCCTGTACCATTTCAGCTGTTCCGGGCCACCATGTCGAGGATGTGGCATTCAGCAATGTGCACATCTGGTATCAGGGAGGTGCAGACTCCTCATATGCTCAGCTGGATCCTCCGGAGTTTGAGAAAGATTATCCGGAGCCGTGGATGTTCGGACCTTCTCCGGCGAAAGGATTCTTTATCAGACATGCAGAGAACCTGTCCTTCAACGGAGTGCATTTCCATTATGCAGCACCCGATGAAAGGCCTCTGTTCGTCCTGAAGGATGCCCGGAACATCAGTTTCAACAATATAACAGACAATCATAAACCTTATGTACAATAGATTTGTATACCTGATCACCGCTTTATTCCTTCTGACCGGATGTGGTGACAAGGCTGTATCATATGCTGACCTTGATCTCAACGGAGAGTGGGAATACGGACTTGACAGGAATTATCAGGGAGTTGCGGACGTTCCCGGCATCACCTTGAATCCGGAGGAAGTCACTCCGGGCACACTTTGGTATAAGACTAAGGTGGAACTCCCTCAAGGAGATTGGGATACGGCAGTCCTGAAGCTTAAGGGAGCCCGGTTCAGGCCTGCAGTGTATGTGGATGGCGAAAAGGTCAGTCATGCGGAGGGCGGAATGACCCGCACATTCCATAGCATGAAGGGGATGACTCCGGGAAAGACCGTGACTCTTGAAGTGGCTCTCAGATCTCTTGCAGACGTTCCGGTGGAGGATGCGTCATATATTCCGGGAGTGGATCAGTGGAGGAGCAACTGCTCTTCATGTCTCTGGGATGATGTTGTCCTGCATCTGTACAAGGGAGCAAGGGTGAACAGGGTGCTGGTTTATGCAGATACTGAAAATGATAGCGTAAGATTCAGGTATCGCGTTGAGGGTGAGAATGCTTCAAAAGCATCAATCAGGATATTGGATTCAGGAAGGCCTGTCAAGACTTTGGAAGGTACTGCTGTTGCAGGTGAAAATGAGGTCGAATTCTCATATAAAGGCCTCCTGCAGGAGTGGACACCGGAGAATCCGGCGTGCTACACTATGGTGGTGGACCTGAAGGATGAAAATGGCAACATACTGTCGTCATATGAGCAGACCATAGGACTGAAAGAGTTCTCGGTTGCTGACAAGCAGTTCAGGCTCAATGGTTCGCATTACACCGTAAGGGGCGGCTCTATAGTCTGGCACAGATGGGTCAGGGATGAAAATGCAAGAGAGATAAACTATGATGTGGATTGGTATAGGGCCCATGTCACAACTCCTATCAAGGAAAGGGGCGGCAACTATCTTCGTTTCCATCTTGGAATCCCACCAGAACGCTTCCTTGACCTATGTGATGAGGTCGGACTTCTTGTGCAGTATGAATGGAGCTTCTTCCACGGTATGCCTGCTTCATATGAAAGCCTTGTCGAGCAGTATGCTCAGTGGCTTGATGTTGCTTCAAGACACCCGTCCGTGGCACTTTATCACCCGTATAATGAGACCAGTCCGGAAGAACTTGAGAGGGTATGGAGAGCTCTGAACAAACTTTGCCCGGAATATCCGGATATGGTCCTTGCCGAGAGGGATGTAAATCACATACACAGATACTGGTGGGGAATGAGCGAGAATCTCGGACTTTATTATGATTCTTATAAGCAGTTTATTCAGCCGATCATGGTTGATGAGTTCGGTGGTTTCTACATAGATGAGCAGGGTGAAATGGGAGCCTATCCGATGATTCCTTCCGGAACAAGAAGATGGCTTGCGGACTCGCATGATGTGGATGAACGCCTTTACCATCAATGCCTGGCAACAGGAAAACTTGGTGAGTATTGGAGAAGGCTCGGTGCTGCCGGTATCGGTGCTTTTGCGATTGCAAGCAGTTATGAAGACGGCAACAACTGGTATATGGGAGACCTTCGTGAAGGAAATCTCAAGCCGGTCTGGGATGCGCTGACGTCAGTATGGTCCTCAAGGGCTGTTTCGATGGAGCTTTGGGACAGGAACTTTTATCCGTCTCAGACATGCAATATACCTCTTCATTATATAAATGATTCGGATGACTCCAAGCCGCTCAAGGCACGTCTTGAGATTTATGATGCGGCAGGTAAAGTGGTCTTTTCAAAGAGTCTTGAAGAAAATGTCGCTTCTCATGATAGAGTTGTCAAGTCTGTTGAGATTCAGATGCCCCGGCAGTGCGGCTCATACAGGCTATGCGTGACTACCCTCAATCCTGATAAACAGGTTAAAAGACCGGTCGTGTCAGAGTGGAATGTCGAAGTGCTTGACGCCGTCTGTCCGGAAAAGCTCTCTAAAGCGAAAGTATATGTTCCTGAGGTTGAGAAAGAACTTCTGGCAATGGCAGAGGCTCAGAATCTCAATCTTGTCGGGAAGATTTCTGATGCAGATGTCATCCTTGCCGGAGTTAATGTATACTCGGATTTCGAAGCATATAAGACTCAGATCGATGAAGCTGTAAAGTCCGGAATCTCTGTAGTCATGCTCGATGCAGGTGACCGGTTCCTCGGCAAGCAGTATATAGATGGGATGGAGAACATAGGAGCGGCAGTGCGTCCGATCCAGACAAGTACAGATGTCATCAGCACTCCTTTGTTTGCCGGTCTCACATTGAATTCGGCGATTCTGCATGAGGGTGAAAGCCACATCCACCCGGCAGCAGATAATGACGAACTCTGGTTCAACTTGAAGAAGGAGAATACAAGACTCTGGAACGGACTGCGTGGAGGACTGATAGTGCCTTCTGCTGGCCTTGAACTGCAAGGACTCTCGCAGGAAGCCTATCTGAAGCAATGGACAGCCAAGGGTGCTGATGTGGAGAGAATCAGGAAAGGTCCTTATTTCGCATATGACCACCAGGGTTTCTATGAATTTTCAGACCGGGGAGATGATGAAACTATCAAGAAGCGTCTCAAGGATATGGTGTTCTTCCTGATTCAGGATATGCCGGCTCTGGATCTTTCTCTTGACAAGAATGCACCTGTTCAGGTATATGACCTTCACAAGGGATATATGGCTAACTATGGTGGTCGTGCCGAGGAGTTTGTTCCGCTTGCCTCTTCAGGAAAGGACCTTGTCAAGACACCGGTGCTCAAGATACGCTTCGGACAGGGTGAGGGATGTCTGGTCCTGTCGCAGCTGCTGACATTGGGAAGACTTGCAGAAGGCTTTGCCCCTGAAAAAGAACTCTATCCTGTCAAGTATGATGAAGCAGCTGTTCAGTTTGTGTTGAATATGCTTGAGTCTGCTTTGAATAAATAAGATGTCGATAATCAAATAATCATAAACCATGAAGAAAAATTGGCTAAGTTTCATGATCTGGATGTCTGTTGTCCTGATGACGTTGCCTGTCAGTGCTCAGCAGATCAATTTTGAAAAAGAGGAAAAGGCGGTGGTTGAGCATTTCCGTTTTGCGGGAAATCACCGTGAGGAAAGCATGTGGAGCGCCTTGTATGGAGCAAAGAGCGGCAAGATCTATATAGGTCTTTGTACTCATGCAGAGGCGGCTCATTTTTATGAATTCGACCCGGAAACAAAGAACATGCGTCACATCTGTGACTTGACGGAGCTTCATAATGAGAGGGGAGAAGGCATCAATACCAATGGAAAGATCCATGTTCGTATGGGTGAGGATGAGCATGGAAACATCTATTTCGGAGGTCTTAATGAAGACACAGGTCCTGAGGCAATCGATCCGTCAAGTTATCTCGGGGCATTCTGGTACAGATACAATCCGACTTTGGATAAGGTTGAAGTGCTCGGAAAGATCAGCCGTCATTTCGGACTTCTCGGAATGGTGTATGAGCCTGTATATAACAGACTTTACGGACTTGCTGAGGATGGTCACCTTTATATGTATGACATTGCTCTTAGAAGTACCCGTGATCTTGGCAAAGTCGATGACTGGGATATATGCCGTACTATTTTCGCTGATGACAAAGGCAATGTCTATGGTTCATTCCCGGTGGCTCAGATCTGGAAATATGATCCGGTGAAAGATGAAGTCATAGATTTTCCGAACATAAGGCTGCAATATGATATGCGTGTTCCGCCTCGTACAATGTCAAAGCCAATGATTGACCGCAAGGTGATCTGGAGAGTGATTGAATGGGATCCTGTCGAAAATGTTGCATACGGTATCATCGGTGGTAATTCCATGCTTTTCAGATATGATGTTCACAAAGGTGAAGAAGGGGAAATAGATTATATCATACCTCTAAGTGCTCCTCAATATTGGGATGAGACCAATCCTCGAAATATTCCGTTTGCGACGCTTGCTTTGACAATATCTCCGGACCGCAAGGTCTGGTATGCCCCGACTGCTTCCGGCTCATTTGATTACATCGGAAACTCATGGGATGTCAAGGACGAGGAGAAGTTCCAGGCAAAGATGGCCGGAGGATATTTCCCACCTGTCTCCTACCTGATCAGCTATGATTTGGAGAAAGGTCAACGCGACTCTCACGGACTGATGCTCACCAAAGAAGGAAACCTTGTATTCGGACTTGGCGGTGCGTGCATGGGTGCAAAGGATGGGAAAGTGTACTTTGTCGGCGCAGTTGAGGAGAAAGATCCGCAATACGAAGTAGGTAAGGTGTCACGCCGCTGGCCGTTCAGCATGGGCTTGATTGCCTATGATCCAAATGAAACTAAATAAGGAGGATAACAACCATGAAATATAATATTCTGAAATATCTTTTCGTCGGAACAGTAATCACACTGTCTGCTTATACTCTGTCTGCTCAGAAGTGTGTCAATCCGAATGTCCAGTCGAACCGACTGGATTACAGGGATCTGGGATATCCGGCTGCAACGGAGATTCCGGGTGACAATGCTCATATCGGAGCCCTTCTTTCCCATTCCAACGGCCAGATCTATGGAGCGACCTCCGGCAAGCAGTCCTATCTTTTCCACTTTGACTCGATGACGAACAAAGTCTATCCTTTGGGACAGATAGCATCGGAAAAGGGCGTACATCATTGTCTGGCTGAGGGTGCTGCCGGTCTGATCTTTATCGGTACCGGTCTGAATGAACTGGAAATACCTGTGCTGAGCAAAGATGTCCCTTATGGCAGAAGGACCATTGAGTACCAGCTTTGGGATGATATAAAGGCACGTTACAGCGGATATGAAGGAGGACATATCTATGTCTATGATCCGTCTGAGGGAGATGGTGAAATATATCTTGATGCAGCGAAAGCCAAGGTGAAGGACCTCGGTGTGGCCGTCCCCGGCAATTCCATCTATACGATGACAATCAATTCAGACAATACGAAGATATATGGAATTTCATATCCGGATGCAGTGTTCTTCGAATATGATATAGAAAAGGCGAAGTTCACCTCATACGGTGAATGGCTGGCAGAAAAATCATATTCAGGTCCGGAAAGGAGCTGGAGAAGCGTCCCTCGTGCAGTGTTGTGCGCATCGGACGGTAAAGTGTATTCTTCGGGAAACAACGGTCTGATATATTGCTTCGATCCGGCATCCAAGACTGTCGCACAGACATACATGCGCATTCCCGGAGAGTATTGGGAGACTCAGAACTATAACGGCTATCCGGTAGTGGAACAGCTTATAGAGGTTGCCCCGGGGCTTGTATATGGAACAAGCAGTGACGGGTTCCTGTTCCGTTTCGACCTTGGGACGCAGACTCTCAGGGTTCTCGGCAAGCCTCGTGTAGAACGCAGGGTAAGGGCCATGACTCTTGGAAATGATGACCGTCTGTACATGATATGTGGAGAGAAGGACAATGTATGCCGCATGTTCTCTTATGATCTTGCCGGAGAAGAAGGTTTTCTTGACTATGGTGTCCTCGGTGTCGACAGGAGTCCTTATTATGCTAAGATTGCATATCAGTTCGATGCCATGTGTACCGGCGAAGACGGAACAATATATATCGGCGAAGGTGACAGACGAGGCAAGCTGTTCTTCTATGTTCCTGGAGG
>CAZMNZ010000122.1:0-6641 GCA_964567765.1 uncultured Muribaculaceae bacterium | reverse complement strand
TTGTGCCTGCTGCTCTAAATTATCATTTCTGCGCCTGTTTTGACGAGAAAAACGAGAACGGGTGCGTTCGTATGAATGATAATTCAGCATCAGCCTATAAACTTTCTGTGTGACAGTTTCACATTTGTTTGGTTCACCATTGCGTAGTGCATTGTGGTGTCAATCTTTACGTGTCCTAAGAGTTTTTGCACCTGTTCGACCGGCATCCCTTTGTCAATGGCCATTGTAGCAAGCGTCCTCCTGAACTTATGAGGGTGTACCCTCGGAAGCTTTACCTTCCGCCCAAGCTCTCTAAGCCTTGTTTCCACCCCTGATATCTGCAGCCTGTTGTGAGGCTTTGCCAAGGAGACGAACAATGCCTGGTTCTTGTCTCTGCGGCTTTTCAGATACTCCTGAAGATGTATTTTCGCTCTTGCGTTGAAGTATACTATCCTCTCCTTGTTGCCCTTGCCGAAGACGATACATTCGCGTTCTGCAAAGTTTACATCATTCCTGTTCAGTTTCACCAGTTCACCGACTCTTATTCCTGTCGAAGACAGCAAGTCGATGATTGCAAGGTCTCTGATGCTCTTGCATCTATCTCGAAGGAGTTCCAGATTCTCATCTGTCAGTACCTCCTTGACCTGCGTTCCGGTCTTTACCTTGTGAATCCTTCTCACCGGACTCTTTATGATGAAGTCCTCTTCCTCCAACCATGCAAAGAACGATGAGAAGATCCTACGGATATTGTCAATCGTCACCTTGCTTGACTTGTGCTTTCTCTGGAATACTGCCAGATAAGCCCTTATGTCTTCTGTCGTGTATTCTGAGACATTCTTCGGCATCTTCTTGTAGAGTTGCCGGATGGTTGACTCGTAATACTTTATCGTCTTTATTGAGCAACCTTCGACCTGCTTCGCGGAAAGAAAAATCTCAAGCAGCCTGTTGTTGCTCTTGACATCCTCCTTTACCTTTTCGCCATTATCCACCAGCTCGTACTTGCTGATGACCTGCAGGAGGGCGTTGTTCAGTTCCACCATCTGCTCAAAAGAGAGCATCTCACTCATCGCATCTGCGACCTCATTGATAAATTGTTCCTTCATATTCTATGGTTTTGATTACCATAGAAGAAAGCACTATTTAATCGTAAACCCAATAGATGCGAGTTGTTTCTTTATCTCTGCCTCCAGTTCGTGGGATTTCGCAAACAGGTCGGACAACTCGCTGGTCAGTCTCTCCATCTTCTCCTGGAATGGTTCGCCGTCATCCTCAGTTTCGGAAATGCCAACATAGCGTCCAGGTGTCAGGATATAGTCCTGTTTCTCGATTTCGTCCATCCCCACGACTGCGCAGTAGCCCTTCTCGTCTTCGAGAGAACCGACAACATAGTCATCATAGGTGCTTGCTATCTTCAGGATGTCTTCCTCAGTCAGTTCACGCAGTTTTCTGGTAACCATTGTTCCCATATTACGGGCATCAATGAAGAGAACCTTGCCTGACTGCTTCTTTGCTCTGTTCAGGAACCAAAGGCAGACAGGAATCTGTGTTGAATAGAAAAGCTGTGAAGGCATCGCAACGATGCACTCTACCAAGTCAGCCTTCAGTATGTTCTCACGGATTGTACCTTCTCCGCCACTCTGAGACGAGAGTGAGCCGTTGGCGAGCACCATACCGATCTTTCCGTTAGGGGAGAGATGATGAATCATATGCTGGAGCCAAGCGAAGTTGGCATTGCCTGTAGGTGGAATACCGTACTTCCATCGCACATCGTCCTGAAGCTTGTCTGCACCCCAATCTTTTAAGTTGAACGGTGGATTTGCAAGGACGAAGTCTGCCCTTAAGGTTGGGTGCACATCCTTTGTGAATGTATCGGCGTGAAACTCACCAAGGTTCGCCTCGATGCCTCGTATCGCGAGGTTCATCTGAGCCATCTTCCACGTGGTCGGGTTAGATTCCTGGCCGAACACAGAGATGTCGTTGATCTTTCCCTGATGTCTTTCGATGAACTTGGCAGACTGTACGAACATTCCACCTGAACCGCAGGCAGGGTCATATACTCGGCCATGATAAGGCTTGAGCACTTCCACCAGGGTTCTTACTATGCATGATGGGGTATAGAATTCGCCGGCATTCTTGCCTTCTGCAGATGCAAACATGGACAGACAGTATTCGTATGTCCTTCCCAGAATGTCCTTGCTGTCTCCCTGCTCCTTCATCTGGATGTTTGTGAAAAGATCCACTACATCACCCAGTTTCTGCTTATCCAATTCAGGACGAGCGAAGTTCTTCGGAAGGATGCCCTTGAGCCTTTCGTTCTCATTTTCGATCAGACGCATAGCCTCATCGATTACGATGCCGATCTCCGGCTTGTGAGCGTTCTCTGCGATTACTGACCAGCGGGCGTTCTGTGGGACATAGAATATGTTCTCGGCAGTGTATTCATCCTTGTCCTCCTCCATCTCGTATCCTTCTTCGACAAGTTCCCGATATTTCGCCTCGAATCTGTCGGAAATGTATTTCAGGAAGATCAGTCCGAGTACGACATGCTTGTATTCCGAGGCATCCATACTGCCACGGAGTACATCAGCCGCGTTCCAGATCTGCTTCTCAAATCCGACGTCGGCAGTGTTTACCTTTGCCATAAATATGTAGTTGTTGGGTTATATTCTTCAAATGTAGCAATAATTTGCGAGTAATTGCTGAAAGTTGTTGAGAATCTTGCAGAAAGGAGGATTTATGACAGATACATGTCAAAATATAGGTGGCTTGGGAGCCCGATCCCTTACCACCTGATACAGATCCGTAAAGTGTGACTGAACGGAATACTGTTTGTAATAGCAAAAAAAATAGCGTGGACGGATCCACGCTGTACCCACTGGGCTTCTGGACGGGCCTGCAAATGTACAAGTGAATCACGCCCACGCTAAACGTGGGCGCTCATGCACGTTGTCACCGATTTGCATTTCAATTTGTCCAGAATTGAGTGGCGGATCCAACAGCAAAAACGCTATATGTTTCAGTATGTGTCTATATGCTTTCCTTGCGGATAATGCAAAGATAGAATTTTTATTCAAATTACCCGTATGGCTGCATGTAAATATTAGTTTTGTCGCTACTCTAGAATCCGACTTATATATTTGTCCATAATTGACAAGGATTGTCAATGCAATATCTTTACTTTGCAATGGCTGTATGAATTATCACTATATTTGTGCAGACCAGCGTCTTCTGACGCCTTAGAGGCTCTTTTGTCCTCCCCGGATTTGCAGGAACCTGAGCGCGCTCCCTGCATCCCTTCGTTTCATCATACGGAGCCCGATTACGTATGATGAAATACGCTTCGCCAGAGGGATGCGGGACGGTTCATGCAACGTCGGGGTCCCTGACTTCTTGAGCCCATTGGCGTCTTTTCGACGCTTTTAGTATTAACATCAGCAGATGCTGACTACCGGTACGATGTGCTTGTTGGCAAACACATTACAATAATGAAAAATGAAAATTCCGTAAAGTGTGGCTGTCCTTGCAAGAAGAACGGAGACAGTTCACAGCAGTTGAGTCTGGCTCGACGTGCAGCCCTGGATGATACTGCAAAGGCTCTACAGAGCATCATCAGTCAGCAGAAGCTGACCTCTGAAATCAAGGATCAACGGTATGGCAATGTCCTGGAAGCCAAGAAGGATGTCATCGATGCGATGGTGAATCTGGCGATATCCTCGTCGGAAGGTTCCCATTCTAAAACAAGGGAGATCCTTTCCGGATATGGACTTGAAGATATGATCTGACGGTCAGGGTTTTAATCACCCCAAGGGCGGTGGAGCAATCTGCCGCCTGTTTTTGTGCCCAGCAATTCCGGTCTCCTGCCCTGCAGTCCGCGAATGTGGCCACACTTCACATCTGCGGCAAGGACCGCGCCCATTCGGACTCTCATGGGAGCGGATGAATCCGCCGTAAACAAACGCGCAGGCTTCCTGCGTTTTCTTTCGCTGACCTTGCCTCTCTCTATCAGCGTGACCGTATCAGCTTCCGCAAGGGCAGAAAACCCTCGGAAAGCTTGTATGAATGAGAAATATTCATACCTTTGCACTCGTCAAGTGATGGCCAAACGATTCGACTGTCTATGTCGGATGTCTTTTTCTGAAACCTGTTTATGTACGCGAGGCCGTCAATCATGTGTAACATATAAAATTGTAGTAGGATGAAGACATTATTCGACATCTGCTTTGGCGTAGTTAGGTTCACGTTCAAGGCAATCTTCTGGGTCATCGGCCTTATCATCATGCTGCTCGTGGGCAGCTGTCCGGACTAGACCGTCTAGGTATTCGACCATACTTCGGAGGCTGCCGGGAGTGATTCCTGACAGCCTCTTTTGTCTCTATTGTTGTCCGACCCTTTTTAGGAATGATTCGTATTCCCTTGCGCTGACAAATTTAAGTAGTTCATCTATGAGTATATGCATCTTCGTGTTGTTGTGCTCTGGATACCATCCTTTTGAATTATCAGCTTCTTTGGCGTTGTTCATGGCATCTTTGATCAGAACGATGTAGCGTTTGGGATCGTATCCTCTCGAACTTTGAGCATCAAGTGTAGTCTTGCAGTCCTTGCTTGTCGTAGTCTTCATACCACTAAGATCATCTGACGTGTGATACAGAAGCCAGATCTCGAAGCATGGATTGCTCAGAACCATGTGCCAGTTCTGCCTCTGACTACATTCGTCCTGGACTTCGTTCAATGCCTTTGCACCCCATTTGTCGACATCCATCACCAACCAAATGCTGTCTTCTTCGTTCAGATTGCTGGCCTCTGCATATTCCAGAGCCCTTCTCAATACATGTCCAGGTGATGACGGTGGGTCGTTCTCGTACTGCATATCCTCGATGTATTCCACGACCACTCTTTTGGAAATGCCTTCGAGCTGCTGGAAATATTCCTTTTCTCTCTTGGATCCCTCGCATGCGATGGCGAACAGCCTGTAGTCCCTTTTCAGTTCGTCCGACGGAATTTCTCGGACATATCCTCTCTTGACTCTTCCCATATCACTGCCAATTTAGGTCGTTCAGATTGGCCAAAAACGGGATTGCCCCGAAACGTCCCATAAGATATCCTTTCTGTATCTGAAGGTCTGCTCGCGGCTTGAAATCTGTGAGAGGGTACAATTCGGTCGCTCCGTCGTTCTTCTCTACGAACCATATCTCATCCTGCCTGTATAGGTCGTAATCCAGCAGGTTGCTCTCGTGGGTTGTGACAATGAACTGTCCTCCATCCTTCGGTTTGCTTCCCATGATTTTGAGCATAATCGCCTTCAGGAGTGACGGGTGCAGACTTTCGTCAATCTCGTCCACAATGATTGTTGCTCCTCGACTCAGGTACATATCTATGGCCGGGATGATATCCAAGAGCCTCTGTGTTCCATCAGATTCCTCCTTGATGTCGAATGCAACCCTTCCATCCTTTGAATCCTTATGGTAGGTTACAGGCTTCTTAATTACATAGTTGTTGTTTTCATCAATTGAAGCCACCAATACATTACCATTCTTGAGAGGAACAGGTACGTCTCTCTTCTCGCTGTTCAGTCTGGCTATCAACTGAAGCTTGTATTGAGAGTCTTCTTCCCTGAAGAATTTATCGAACGGTATGATGTCGATTCCTATCTGAGACACTCCGGTGTCCATCGTGGTTATGATGCTGTTGGCAAATGTGGTGAACTTGTCCGAGTCGCTGAGCGGCTTGGCTATGCCCGGATATACTGTGTTCGGGAACATGACTTGCAGCCCCTCGGCGAACCACATGAAAGCATTTGTCACCTTGGAGTCGTTAAGCATGCTGTGATTGGTCAGGAGAAGCTTGGTGTCATCCAGAATATTGTCTGCAAGGAGACTGGCAAGAAGTTTTGTTCTGGAATTAAGGATCTTCTTTTCTCCTATGACTACAGATATTTTCCCGGTCTGTGGATTATGTTTTCTTTCGAACAGCATCTTGTCATCATTCTGGAATCCCAGCTCATAAAGAGATTCCTCAAATATGATATCGTTCTGAATTTCAAGATGATATCCATAGAACTTGCGGTTCCATTCGTATTCAATATCAAACACAGTTGGCTGCACTGAAATCTCAGAGTCAAGTTTATACTTGAAACGGGACATATTTGGAAGTATGAACCCAGCCTTGACAGCATCCTGAAGGAAGCTGACAGCCTTTATTATGTTCGACTTTCCTGCTCCGTTTGCTCCGTATATGGCTGCGCCTTTCAACACTTTCAACCTTTTAGTCGGATTGTAGTAGATGTGGCCTGGGTGACTCTTGAGCGGAGCCGGTAGCATATTGAACTCGCATTCCTTGCCGATTGAGAGGAAGTTTGATATGACAAATCGTATGAGCATGACTTTGTTTTTTCAATATTCGATTACAAATATAATGCTTTTGTTTGAAAAACACGCAAGATGTGACGAAATATTCGTTGTATCCTGCGTGTTATTGCTGAGATTTGTAGATTAAGGAGTCCAGTTGACATTATGCGAGAATGACGTACCTGTGGTATGCTGTTTCCTGTTACCGCTAGAATCGTAGTAGTATTCCTTTGTGGTGAGAGTAACCGCCATCGTGTAGGTCGTTCCGCCTCCGGTGTAGATTATCGGAGTGTCTCCGCTCGTGCCTGTGGCGATAGC
>CAZMNZ010000121.1:0-6686 GCA_964567765.1 uncultured Muribaculaceae bacterium | reverse complement strand
AGATCAGGCGTTTCAAGTACAAGGACACTGCACCTACAGTAGAGGCCGAAAAGAAGGATAAATAAAAAATTTTTCCGGAAAACATCGGTTTGTACACCAAATTTGTATAGGCGTTTCATAAACACACATTTTTAATTAATAGTGGTTATGAAACGTCTTAATCTTATTTTGGGAGCTGCGGCTCTTGTTGCTGTCTCTCTGACAGCCTCTCCTGTTGTAAATGCACAGGAGAACGGGAACAGGGACGAGAACGGAAAAATCGTCCGTGGTCCTTATGAAACCAACAGATTCGGTGACAACTGGTTCATCGGCGTTGGCGGAGGAATCAATTTCCTCTGGAGCGAAGGATATGATCAGGGAAAGATCAGTCCGAGCATTGACGCAAACTTCGGTAAATGGTTCACACCATCTGTCGGCATGAGGATCGGATATCAGGGCTTCAGCACCCGGATCTGGTCTGACACTCCAAGTCTCATCGGTCCGTCACTGGACACTGAGAAGGACATGTATCTTCAGAAGATGGGATATATGTACATCCATGGAGACTTCCTATGGAACATTTCCAACGCATTCAGCGGCTACAAGGAGACGCGATTCTGGAACTTCGTTCCTTATCTACACGCAGGATTCTTCCGCACATACGGCCTTGACGATGTGGATTTCGCTGACAATGAATTTGCAATGGGTGCTGGTCTGCTCCACAACCTGCGTCTTGCAAACAGGCTTGACCTCATCATCGACATGAGGGCGACAGTAGTCAACGGAAGGATTCACCAGGCAGACGGGGTCGCAATTCTTCCTTCCGTGACCGCCGGACTTGCAGTGGATCTCGGTTGGCCTGACTTCGTGCGCACCTCGACAGTTCTGGGCGCAGTGGAAGCAGCAAATGCAGAGAAGACTGCTATTCTGGAAACAGCAATCGTGGCACTGGAGGCTGCTAACGCAGCACTTGCTGAAGACAATGATGCATTGGCAAAACAGAACGGCAAGCTTGCAAAACAGGTGAAGACCCTGCAGGCACAGCCTAAATTCGATGTCGAGGCTTTCTTCCAGGACATGACTCCTGCTGCGGTATATTTCAACATCGGTCAGGCTACTCTCGACGAGAGGCAGATGGCGCAACTCGACTTCATCGCCAAGAATCTCATCACTACCGCTGACCAGAAGACCAAAGTCCTCATCACAGTCATGGGATCGGCAGACGGCAACACAGGCACATTGAAGCGCAACCAGCACCTCAGCGAGGCACGCGGAAAATATGTCTTCGACATCCTCACGACCAAGTATGGAATATCACCTGACCGTCTTCTCGTGAAGACCGAAGTGGTGAAGAAGGCTGCAAAGCCTGAACTCAGCAGAGCGGTGGTTTTCACTTTCTGACAAGAAAATTCAAATGATCAAGTGTCATTTCGATCAAGCGCTACGTTCAGTCGAAATGACATATTGATTTATTTAGTATATTTGCGTGATTTTAATTCAAGACTATGACTAAGATAGGAACAACATTCACAAAATCGGGAAAGAAAGCCATCCTGTGCGGATCTGGCGAACTCGGAAAGGAAGTTGCACTTGAACTCCAGAGATATGGAGTGGAAGTGGTTGCACTTGACAAATATGCCAATGCACCTGCGATGCACGTGGCTCATCGCAGCCATGTGCTTTCAATGCTGGACGGAGACGCTCTAGAAGCAGTCATCCGAGAGGAAAACCCGGACTACATCATCCCAGAAATCGAAGCCATCGCCACCGACAGACTTGTGAGGCTCGAAGAGGAAGGTTTCAATGTCATTCCTACCGCCAAGGCTACACGCCTGACTATGAACCGTGAAGGAATCCGCAGGCTGGCTGCCGAGGAACTCGGCATCCCGACTTCCCCGTATCGTTTCGCACAGACCCGCGAGGAATTCGATGCAGCGGTCGCTGAAATAGGCATTCCATGCGTCGTGAAGCCTGTGATGAGTTCGTCAGGACACGGTCAGAGCACAATCAGGAGCGAGGCTGACATCGACAATGCCTGGAAGGTGTCGCAGGAAGGAGGACGCGCAGGAAGCGGAAAGGTCATAGTCGAAGGTTTCGTGAACTTTGATTACGAAATCACACTCCTCACAGTCCGCCACAGTGCAGGCACAACATTCCTCAAGCCAATCGGCCATCATCAGGTGGACGGAGACTACCGCGAATCCTGGCAGCCTCAGGCAATGCCGGAAAGGGCACTCGAAATGGCTGAGGCGATTGCAAAAGCGATCACCGACGCTCTCGGAGGCTATGGAATCTTCGGAGTGGAGCTCTTTGTGAAAGGCGAGGATGTCATATTCAGCGAAGTCTCCCCTCGTCCGCACGACACAGGAATGGTCACAATGATATCTCAGGACATGTCAGAGTTCGGACTTCATGCGCGTGCAATCCTCGGACTCCCGATTCCTGATGTGAAGTTCTATGGCGCATCAGCCTCAAAGGCAATCGTAGTGGAAGGCAACACAAAGGAATATGAATTCTGCAACCTCGAAAAGGTGCTCGAAGAGCCGGGAGTGCAGATCAGGATCTTCGGAAAGCCGGAAATCGCAGGCCACCGCCGCGTGGGAGTGATTCTGGCGACGGATGAGTCTGTTGCAGCTGCTCTTGCCAAGGCGGAAAGAGCATATTCAAAACTGGAAGTGAAAGTTTACTAGAACTGCTTTGCGAGCTGAGCCAGCTCGAAATCAGCACGGATCTTATCGATTATGGAGCAGACGACCTTGTACGTTCTGCTCTCTTTCGTATAATCAGCAGGAGTTATGAAGTTCACACGCTGCTGGCGCAGAAGTTTTTTAGCGACATTGACCTTCTTCTTGTTTTCGGGATTATAGACGGCTATCGAATGTCCGCCGAACATCTTGACGATCTTCATGCAAGGCACGTCGGTCTCTCCGTCACCCATATAGATCATTTGCGGGAAAGGGATCCTTTTGTTGTCTTCAGCCTGGCTTTCATTCACCTTCTTGTTGTCCCTTACGCTGAGAATACCTTTGTTGATCTTGAACAGGAACTGGGTCTTGGCGGTGTAGTCCACTGCAACTCCCGGCCACTCGGCCTCCCCGTCCTTATTATATATGAAGGAACAGGCAAATATACGCTTGAACTCACCGGCGATTTCGGTGCCCTCGATCATTTCCGCCAGACCGGATGAATTTATGTAGTGCTCTACCTTGACGCCGCAAGACCTGCCGTATTCATTCACGATTCCGAACCACTCCTTCACTCCATCGAAGAGTTCGACAGAAGCGCCGAACCTGCGGAAGTCGTCACGACGAAGTTTGATCCCGGCCTTGCGTGCCTCATCGAACATGAGTTTCATATAACTCAGGATATTGCTGGCATCCTGGCCGACTGCGATATCGTCACTTTCCTGCCAGAACTCCTGCGGTTTCTTTCCGATGGCCTGTATGAATCCGAATTCCTGCATGTTGCCAGGCGACAGGGTGCCGTCGAAGTCATAGATAAGCGCGACTATTGGTTTTCTTCTCATAAAACATCCGTTTTTGCGTCAGATTTTCACCACATTCTGCGGTATTTCGCCACAAAGATAATTATTTATACATGCGCAAGACACTTTTTTCATACTTTTGCGACCGAAAAATCAAAACCGATAACAGACTCATGAAACATTATTTCACACGACTCGAAGAACAGATCAAGGCTAACTGGAACCGTCCTGCCCTCGGAAACTACAGAGGCGAACTATTCACTTTCGGAGAAGTTGCGACCAACATCGCAAAACTTCACCTCCTTTATGAAAACTGCGGACTCAAGAAGGGCGACAAGGTTGCCCTCTGCGCAAAGAACTCTGCACGCTGGGGCGTGGCATTCTTCTCTGCCAACACTTATGAGGCAGTAGTTGTTCCGATCCTTGCAGACTTCCATCCTGAGAGTGTGAATACTCTTGTCGACCATTCGGAGAGCACAGTGCTTTTCACTGACTCAGACATTTGGGCAAAGCTCGACATCACAAAGATGCCTCAGATCAAGGCTGTGGTTTCTACAGCAGACTTCAAGCTCCTTTATGCTGCTGACGAGAAGATCCAGAAGGCAAGCGACGAGCTTGATGCTGCATTTGCAGAGAAATATCCGAACGGATTCACAGCAGACGACGTGAACTACCCTATCGACAACGACAAGGAACTTGCAATCATCAACTATACTTCCGGAACTACCAGTGCGCCAAAGGGTGTAATGCTCCGCTACGAGTGCATCAGCGCGAACGTGGAGTTCGGACAGAAGCGTCTCCCTTCATATCCTGAGGACAAGATCGTTTCAATGCTTCCGATGGCTCACATGTACGGAATGATGTTCGAACTGATCTACCCTCTCTGCGGCGGTTCATCAATCTACTATCTCGGAAAGACCCCTACTCCAGCACTTCTTCTCGGAGCGATGGCAGAGGTGAAGCCATATCTGGTGATCACGGTTCCTCTCGTGATGGAGAAGATCTTCAAGAGCAAGGTCGCTCCTGTCGTGAACAAGCCGCTGATGAAGGTGCTCTGCGCAATCCCAGGTCTCAACCAGATCATATTCAAGAAGGTGCGCACTACCCTTCTCAACGCTTTCGGAGGTCAGGTGCGTGAGATCGTGATGGGTGGTGCGGCGCTCAACCCGGATGTAGAGAAGTGGTTCAGGAAGTTCAAACTGCCGTTCACTGTCGGATACGGCATGACTGAGGCTGCTCCTCTTATGGCATACGAGGACTGGTGGGAGTTCGCTTCCAAGTCTTGCGGAAAGCCTATCGACACTGTGGAGGTGAGGATCGACTCTGAGGATCCATACAACAAGGTCGGAGAGATCCAGGCAAGAGGAATGAACATAATGAGCGGATACTACAAGAACGAAGAGGCTACGAAGGCTGCTTTCACCGAGGACGGATGGATGAGGACCGGAGACCTCGGACTACTCGACAAGAAGGGCAACATCTTCATCAAGGGCCGCAGCAAGAACATGATCCTTTCCGCTAACGGACAGAACATCTACCCTGAGGAGATCGAGGCAGCAATCAACAATCAGGCATATGTGATCGAGTCAGTGGTTGTCAACAGGAAGTCAGTTCTCGTGGGTCTTGTATATTTCGACAAGGAAAAGATGGCTGCAGAAGGTGTGGAGCTTGAGGCTCACATCGAGCATGTGAAGGCAGAGGTCAACAGATCCATGCCGGCATACAGCAAGATAGCGAAGATCGAAGTCATGGACACTCCGTTTGAGAAGACTCCTAAGATGAGTATCAAGAGGTTCATGTACCAATAATATATCGCTCAAAAGCGACGTACTAATTCTAAACCTGCGGGTGTCTGGGAGTGATCTCCGGCACCCGCTTTCTTTTCGGACCGGCCGGGGTTTGACACCGGCGGATGCTAATGTGTCAGTTTGGCTGACTATTTGTCAGTTTTTGCGGATTGGAATATAATTTGACTATACTGGAGCCGTCCTTCGGGGCGGCTTAATCCGTATATTGCCGTCATTAGGGGACGTTTTTAGAACAAAATTTAAATCATATAGCAATGGCAACAACAGGAAAGATTGGAGTTACGACCGAGAACATATTCCCGGTCATCAAGAAGTTTCTTTATTCTGACCACGAGATCTTTTTGAGGGAACTCGTGGCCAATGCTGTGGATGCGACACAGAAGATGAAGGCTCTGGCAGCATCCGGTGAGTTCAACGGCGAACTTGGGGAACTGGCTGTCAGGATTGAACTCGACGAGAGTGCAAAGACACTCAAGATCATCGACAACGGTATCGGTATGACCTCCGAGGAGGTTGACAGATACATCAACCAGATCGCATTCTCATCTGCGGGAGAGTTCCTTGAGAAGTACAAGGACCAGCTCAGCAGCATAATCGGACATTTCGGACTGGGATTCTATTCAGCATTCATGGTGGCAGAGAAGGTCACCATCGAGACCCTTTCATGGAAGGAGGGAGCGAAGGCTGTCAAGTGGACATGCGACGGCTCGCCAGAGTACGACATGGAAGAGTGCGAAAAGGCAGACAGAGGCACGGTGATCACACTCTATATTGCTGAAGATGAGAAGGAATTCGCGCAGAAGAACAGGATTTCGGGACTTCTGAACAAGTACTGCAAATTCATGCCGGTTCCGGTAGTGTTCGGAAAGGAGCAGGAGTGGAAGGACGGCAAATATGTCGATACAGACAAGGATAACGTCATCAATAAGGTGGAGCCTCTCTGGGCACGCAAGCCGGCCGACCTCAAGGATGAGGACTATACGGAATTCTACAGGTACCTCTACCCTATGGCTGAGGAGCCGCTGTTCCATATCCACCTGAACGTGGACTACCCTTTCAACCTTACAGGTATCCTCTACTTCCCTAAGATCAAGAACAACGTCGAGATCTCACGCAACAAGATCCAGTTATATTGCAACCAGATGTTCGTGACCGACTCTGTGGACAACATTGTTCCGGACTTCCTCACACTGCTGCACGGAGTGATCGACTCTCCGGACATTCCGCTCAACGTGTCACGCAGTTACCTTCAGAGCGATGCCAACGTGAAGAAGATCTCGACCTATATCACAAAGAAGGTAGCTGACCGTCTTGAGGAGATATTCAGGAACGAGCGCGAGCAACTGGAACAGAAATGGGACAACCTCAAACTCTTCATCGAGTACGGTATGCTGTCCGACGAGAAGTTCTGCGAC
>CAZMNZ010000120.1:0-6736 GCA_964567765.1 uncultured Muribaculaceae bacterium | reverse complement strand
ACAAAATAGTTTTACTAGTTGATAGACTTTTTGCCAAAAGTCTTTTTTTGTCAAACTTGAGAAAATAGTTTGATATAGTTCATTAAAGTTCGATAAAGTTTGAAATATGTTCGATAATCCGTTCTATAACTTTCCCATCGAGAGTGTGCTAGAGGCTTTGGGATGCAAGAAAGGTGGCAGGGATATGTATTTTTCCCCATTCAGAGATGAAACGGTCGCCTCACTCCATATCGATCGTGCCAAAAATATTTGGTTTGATCACGGTGCCGGTATGGGAGGCACCAATGTGCAGCTTGTGATGCTTGCCAGGAAGTGCAGCATAGGTGTCGAAGGCTGAGATTGTTGGTCTTGTGGCTGAACTATATGAGGCAAAGAAGGAGGCCAAGGATTATCTGGATTATTGGATGAATCCGGATGAGGATGCGAAGTTGGAGGAATATATGAAGATTATCCGATATGAGTTCTATCCTCCGGGAAATCGTGAACCTAAGACAAGGTTCAGCGTATGCAAGAAAGCTATCTCGGATTATAAGAAACTTAAGCCTTCTGCTGGAGCAGTGGCAGAACTTATGCTTTGCCTGGTTGAGAATGCCTGCCGATTCACAGCTGAGTATGGAGATATGTGGGAGTCGTATTATGATTCTGTGATTAGCAACTTCGGCGCGTTGCTCAAGCATATTGATAAGGCCGGTCTCTTTGATGTATATAGGTCTCGTTTGGAGCAGTGTGTAGAGACGGTATGTGATTGCGGATGGGGACTTTATGATGATATGGGTGATATGTTTTACGAGATGGTGGAGAGATATTCTTAGAAATCAGGCAGGCTATTGTCTACAGGATTCGCAGAAAGATTAAAGTCCTTATCCATTCTGCCGAATTTCTGTCGAAGATTCTCCAGTTGTCCGAATACATTCTCTTGTCTTTCGTAGAGCATATCATCGGTGATTATTGTTTTGACAACACAAATCGATGGTGTGATGTGTTCCATGAAACAGTTGCCGTCTTTCATCTTGCCTGCATATTGAGGAACTCCGTCCTTCTCATATTTCTGATATGTCTTTGAGAATGATTCGCACATCTCTACGGCTGTGACAGATAGGTTCCTGCTGAAAAATGTTTTCAGGACTTCTTTAGAAGTCAATGTGTTGTCCTGTAATACACGTTCGCGGTATCTCTTGAAAAAATGAGGTAGAAATATATAACTGCCTTTCATTAGGGTATTACCCGTGGACAGAACACCCAGATAGATGCCGTGGATGCCTTCATCTGTGTGAAATGCTCCTGCGATGCTGAATTGAAGATCTTTCCAATCGCTTCTTTTGGTGGCTATGATTGTAATGAAAAGAAGGTTCTTCTGCCTTGTGACATATTCATAAGTCTTGGAGAATGGAAAGGCATTCCGCGAACGTTTGAGCGTAAGGCTTGCAAAATTAGAGACGAAAGAGTCAATCTTATTCTCGCTAGCCTTGATATCTTTACGAAACGCTTTGACGATTTCCTCGTATGTCATTGAAGGAACAATCATGTGCTGTGTTTTTATCCTGCGAATTTACTGATAAGATACGATTTGACAATAGCTGTTTAGTGGTATTTGAAAAGCGGTGTGTGTCTGTTGCCTTTAGTCTGCACTTTTTATTAAAATTGTTGTTTGTGCGCAACACTTTTATGCTGTGACCTCAGAATTACATTAAAAGACTAAACGGCAAATAATCTATTGTACAAGTAACGTAGCCATCCTCTATGAAGCCTTGAATGCATATTTCGATGGGATGATTGCATTGTGATTTAATTTTGTCCCGTTTTTTGCGTAATAAACGGGACATTTTATTATATTTGTTCGCTGAATAAGAAGATATTATGAATGTTGCCAAAGAAATACGTAAAAGAATCCGGAATTTTGCAGACGATTATGTTTTTGCAGCCACTTCACCTGCAATGTCGTTCGGGAAATCCGCCATTTTCCCGGACTGGGTCAGCTAAATTGTCGGGTTATCCGGGAAACCAGCCATTCCCCCCCCGGATAGGTCAGTCAAATTGTTGAGGCTATCCGGGTAACCGGTGATTTTCCCGGACAGGGATCTGTTTCCGAGAGGGCTGGACTCCGGTTCAAGAACTGTATCAACCGGGATTTTCCGTTGATCTCTTCAGAGGCCGATTCAGCTGTCTGAGTCTTTGTCGCAATTGGGATGGATTGTGCAACGCACTTCAATCGCTTTCCTTATCGGTATAATTGACAGAACATCTCGTTCCTGACCATGGCATCTATGGCAGCCACAGCCGTGACCACGAGGATTTCCTGCACGCTGCTCTCGAAGTCTATGAAATGGACAGGCTTGTTCAGTCCCATCTGGACAGGGCCGATGATCTCGATGTCCGTATCGAAGGCCTTGAGCATCTTGTATGAAGAATTGGCGGCGTTCAGACAAGGGAATATCAATGTGTTCACATCCTTGCCCAGAAGCCTTGAGAACGGATATTTCTTGTCACGCAGTTCCTTGTTGAGGGCTATGTTCACCTGCATTTCGCCGTCAACCGTCCAGTTCGGATACATCTCCTGCAGGCGTTCCACGGCCTCGTGGACATGACCGGCGCTTCCTCCCTTGTCGCTTCCGAAATTAGAGTATGAGACCATCGCCATGACGGGCTCGTGGTTGAAGAAGCGCACCATCTTGTCGCTGAGTCTTGCGATGTCCACGAGTGTGTCGGTGTCAAGCCTTCTGTTGATGAGGGTGTCGGCGATGAATACCGGTCCCTTCTTGGAGTTCAGTATGTGCATCGCACCGAAACTCTTGTATCCCTCCTGAAGCCCGATGACTTCCTTGGCAACCTTGATGGTGTTGGAATATTTGGTGTAAAGTCCTGTGATGCAAGCATCTGCGTCTCCGGTCTCCACCATCATCATGCTGAAGTAGTTGCGCTCGAACATCTTGTCGTTGGCCTCTTCAAAAGTATAGCCCTCGCGCTGAAGTTTCTGTGTGAGGATCTGGGCATAACGCTCTCTGCGCGGAGCCTCGCGGTCGTGACGGAGGTTGATGACCTCTATACCGTCAAGGCTCAGTCCCAGTTCCTTGGCCAGTTTCTCGATACGCTCGTCGTTACCCAGAAGTATAGGCTGGCATATTCCCTCTTCCTTTGCCTTGACCGCAGCCGTCATCATGGTCGGGTGTATTCCCTCAGCGAAAACCACCCTCTGTCTTGATACCCTCGCCGTATCGAATATCTGCTGCGTCAGTTTGGATTCCCTTCCCATGAATTCGAGGAGATGCTCCTTGTAGGCATCCCAGTCGGTGATTGTCTTGCGGGCCACGCCGCTCTCGATGGCAGCCTTTGCAACCGCGGTCGAGACCTCTGTCAGAAGGCGCGGATCTACAGGCTTAGGTATGAAATACTCGCGTCCGAAAGACAGTCTGCTGACATGATACACCTTGTTGACTATCTCAGGCACAGGCTGCTTGGCGAGATCCGCAATGGCCCTGACGGCAGCCAGTTTCATCTCTTCGTTTATGGCTGTCGCCGCCGTGTCGAGCGCGCCTCTGAATATGTATGGGAAACCGATTACATTATTTATCTGGTTAGGATAGTCCGAGCGCCCCGTGCTCATAAGTACGTCCGGACGGCTGTCCATGGCATCTTCGTAGGTGATTTCCGGCTTAGGGTTGGCAAGAGCGAAGACAATCGGGTCCTTGGCCATCGAGCGCACCATGTCCTTTGTAAGCACATCGGCCTTGGAGAGTCCGAGGAACACATCCGCACCTTTTATTGCATCTGCAAGGGTGCAGATGTCCGTCCTGTCAGTAGCGAATTCTTCCTTTTCCGGAGTGAGTGACGGGCGGGACCTGGAGATGACACCCTTGCTGTCCAGCATCACTATGTTCTCCTTCTTCACACCCAGCGACTTGTAGAGACGCGCACATGAAATGGCAGCCGCGCCTGCTCCGTTCACCACCACCTTTACATCGGAAATGTTCTTTCCTGCCACTTCAAGGGCGTTGATGAGACCCGCACCCGATATTATGGCAGTTCCGTGCTGGTCGTCGTGCATCACAGGTATGTCCAGTTCCTCCTTGAGACGCTTCTCTATCAGAAAGCACTCAGGGGCCTTTATATCCTCAAGATTGATACCTCCGAAAGTCGGCGCAATGGCCTTGACGGCCTCCACAAACTTGTCCGGGTCCTTCTCGTTGACCTCTATGTCGAACACATCGATACCGCCGTATATCTTGAAAAGAAGACCCTTTCCCTCCATCACAGGCTTTCCCGCCAGCGGACCTATGTCGCCGAGTCCGAGGACAGCCGTGCCGTTGGAGATCACCGCCACGAGATTGCCCTTGTCGGTATATTTATATGCATCCTGAGGATTGTCCTTTATCTCCAGACAAGGCTCGGCCACTCCAGGAGAGTATGCCAATGAAAGGTCTGTCTGTGTGAAATAAGGTTTTGTCGGAACGACTTCTATCTTTCCAGGACGCTTGCCGGCGTGATATGCAAGAGCGTCTTCTTTAGTTATCTTTGCCATAATGCGGTATTTTTAGAAAAAATCGTGCGAAGTTACTAGATTTTTAACGAAATTATTCCATTAATTTGTCTAAAATTCTAAATTCGTGCCCTCAAATTCAATACTTATGAAATACGATTTCGACAAGGTCGTGGAACGCAGGGGAACAGGCGCCCTCAAGACTGATGCTCTCAAGGAAAGATACGGCAGGGACGACCTGACGGCACTATGGGTGGCAGACATGGATTTCGAAACGCCGAAGTTCATTACAGATGCATTGAAGAAGCGCCTGGAACACTCTCTTTACGGATATACCGTAGAGCCTGCTGACTACTGGCCGACAGTGATGAAATGGATAGAAGACCATCACGGGTGGAAGGTGGAGAGGGAATGGCTGACCTATATCCCCGGCATAGTGAAAGGCATAGGCATGGCCATAAACGTTTTCCTTGAAAAGGACGAAAAGGTTATCATCCAGCCTCCGGTATATCATCCTTTCCGCCTCGTTCCGCAAGGCAACGGACGTGAGGTCGTATATAACCCTCTTCACGAGAACGCAGACGGCACATATTCGATGGATTTTGAAAATCTTGAGGCGGTGTGCGACGCCAGATGCCGTATGCTCATCCTTTCTAATCCCCACAATCCGGCAGGAATCGTATGGCCTCGTGAGACCTTGCAGAGACTCGCGTCATTCTGCCACAGCCGAGGAATCATCGTCATTTCAGATGAAATCCACTGTGACATGGCCCTATACGGAAACAAGCATATCCCGTTCGCCAGCGTATCGCCGGAAGCGGCTGCATGCAGCATCACCTTCGGCGCCCCTTCCAAGACATTCAACATCGCAGGAATCGTAAGTTCATATGCGATAGTGCCTTCTGACACACTCAGAGAGCGTTTTTACGGCTGGCTCTCGGCCAACGAAATGAACGATGCACCTCTGTTCTCGCCGATAGCGACAGTAGCGGCATTCAAGAATGGAGAAGAATGGAGACAGCAGATGCTGGAATATGTGGAAGGCAACATCGACTGGCTGTGCGGCTTCTGCGCCGAAAACCTGCCTCAGATCAGGCCGTTGAAGCCACAGGCCTCGTTTCTGGTGTGGCTTGACTGCCGCGCCCTCGGTCTGGGACATGACGAACTTGTGGACCTCTTCGTCAACAAGGCTCATCTGGCCCTGAATGACGGCGAGATATTCAACCCCGGAGGCCAGGGCTTCATGAGGCTCAATGTCGCCTCACCGAGGTCTGTCCTCCGTCAGGCCATGGAAAGCCTCCGCCGGGCCTTGAAATGATCTATTAATGAAACGGACTATGAAAAAGGAAACCAAAGCGATACATCTGCCGTATCAGTCCCCTGATGCATACGGCGCATTGAGCATGCCTGTATATAATACAGTGGCATACGGATTCGAGGACACCGACGTTATGGCTGACGCCTTCTGCGGGAGGTCAGACATGCCGGATTACTCCCGTGTCACCAACCCCACGGTGACATACTTTGAGAACAAGGTCAAGGCTCTGACAGGGGCTTAAGCCGTCATCGCTCTCAGTTCCGGAATGGCGGCCATAGCGGACACGCTGCTGTGCATCGCATCCGCAGGGAAGAACATTGTCACGTCACGCCATCTTTTCGGCAATTCGTTCCTGCTGATTTCCAGGACCTTGGCCCGTTTCGGCGTGGAATGTCGCCTTTGCGACCTTACATCACCGTCGGAAGTCGAGGCCATGGTGGACGGGAACACCTGCTGCATCTTCGGAGAGATCATATCCAATCCCCAGATGGAAGTGGCCGATATGAGGGCGCTTTCAGAAATAGCCCATAAGGCCGGAATTCCGCTTGTTGCCGATACCACAATGATACCGTTCACTGAATTCTCGGCCAGATCGCTGGGAGTGGATATCGAGGTCCTGTCAAGCACCAAATATGTCTCAGGCGGAGGCACATCGGTAGGAGGACTGGTCATAGACTACGGAGTGCCGGGATTCGCTGCGGCGATGCGCGGAGAGATGCTGCTCAATCTGGGTTCCTACATGACCCCTCAGGCTGCCTATATGCAGAATCTCGGACTGGAGAACATGGCTGTCAGATATGCCCGTCAGACATCCTCTGCGCTCGAACTGGCCGAAAGGCTGCAACATCATCCGTCCGTCGTCAAGGTCAACTGCATCGGACTGGCAGACAATCCTTTCCATAAGTTGGCGGCAGAGCAGTACGGTCCTTCGTGCGGCGCCATGA
>CAZMNZ010000119.1:6511-6786 GCA_964567765.1 uncultured Muribaculaceae bacterium | reverse complement strand
CGAGGCGAAGCCGACACCCTGCGTAAGGCCATGGGAAAGAAGATGCTGGACCTTCTGAACTCACTTAAAGACAAATTCATAGCCGGAGGAACCAAGAACGGACATCCACAGGAAATTCTTGAAAGAATCTGGAAGGACTGGGTGAAGTTCGCATCCTATGCCTTCAACAAGTCGCACGCTACCTGCTACGCATGGGTGAGCTACCAGACCGGCTGGCTTAAGGCCCACTATCCTGCCGAATTCCAGGCAGCCAACCTGACCAAGAACCTCTCCAA
>CAZMNZ010000119.1:0-6501 GCA_964567765.1 uncultured Muribaculaceae bacterium | reverse complement strand
CAACATGGAGGAGATCAAGAAGATCATGGATGACTGCAAGAAAAACGGAATCAGGGTTCTCAATCCAGATATAAACGAGTCTGATTCAAGATTCACCGTCAACCAGAACGGAGAAATCCGCTTCGGTCTGGGCGGAATCAAGGGATTCGGTGACAACATCGTGCGCGCAATCCTCGCAGAACGCGAAGAAAACGGCCAATTTGCCGATATTTTCGACTTTGTGGAGCGCATGTCGGGCGTGGTGAACAGAAAGGCATTCGAGTCGCTTCTGCACGCCGGAGCGTTCGACAGTTTCGGAATATGCCGCAAGCAGTTCATGCTCCCTTGCAAGAACGGGGACGTCTTTATCGACACCCTGCTCAGATACGGAGAACTTTTCAAGAAGGACAGCATGGAAAGCGCGGTATCCCTCTTCGGAGAAGTCGAGGAGATGAAGCCGGAAAGACCGGAAATCCCAGCCATGGTCGGCGACGAGGATATCCTCGACAGGCTTCACCATGAGAAGGAACTCGTGGGAATGTACCTGTCGTCGCACCCGCTCGACCAGTATTCCTTCGAGATCGAGAACTTCACGACCTGCCCAGTGAGCGAACTCGATGCCCTCGTCGCAGAATGTGACGCTACAAAGACAAAGCAGAAGGCATATATAGCCGGATTCGTCACCTCGACACAGCAGATGACCACCAAGACCGGCCGTCCATGGTCAAAGACCGTCATTGAGGACTATAACGGAAGTTACGAGATCGCCCTCTTCGGCAAGGACCACGAGGCCTTCATGAGCTATATGCAGCTGCACAGCGCCATCTTCATCGAGGGAGACATCGAGGAGAAGTTCTACATCAAGCCGGAAGAGCGCGCCCAGGGAAAGACATCCCCTTATGCATTCAGGGTGAAGAAGATCATGCTGCTGGGAAATGTGACCGACACCTTCGTCAAAGGCTTCTCTATCAGCATATCCACCCCGATGCTCTCTCCGGAATTCAGGGAGAAGCTGGTGAAGATGATCAAGGCCAACAAGGGTAACGTACCGCTCACGATGTACCTCTACGACCCCGAAAAGAAATGGAATATAGAATTCCTCTCACGCAAGTTCAGAGTGTCCGTGACAGCTCCTTTCATCGAGGAACTTAACGCCGCCGGTATCAAATACAGCGTAATTAAGAAATAGCGCAACCGCAGGATAAACACTATAACGACCATTCTATGAACCAGACACTTCTTTCAGAAATCGTTTCTTCGTTCCAGATTGAGGGGACTGTGGAGTCCATCGAATCTCTCGGAGCGGGATTCATCAATGACACATTTGTCATCAAGACCTCGGAAGGGGCACCGGATTATATTCTTCAGAGGAAGAATCACCTTATATTTCCTGACGTTCCGGGCATGATGGAAAACATCAAGGCTGTCACCGAACATATAAAATCCAAAGTGCAGGACCCTCTGCGCGAGACTCTTACAGTCGTTCCGGCGAAGGATGGCAGACTATACGTCGAGAAGGACGGCAATTTCTGGGCGGTGTGCGTGTTCATTCCGGGCAGCATGAGTTATGAGCGTGCTGAAACCCCTGAACTGGCATATCAGGGCGGAGTGGGTATCGGACAGTTCCAGACCCTTCTTGCCGACTTTGACAAGCCCCTGAACGAAACCATAAAGGGATTCCACAACATAAGGTGGCGTTTCTGCCAGTGGGACGAGACACTGAAGGCGGATCCTGTCGGACGCGTGGCTGAGGTTAAGGAGGAAATCAGCTGGATAGAATCCAGACGAGAGGATATGCTGGCGTTCTGGTCTCTCGTTGAAGACGGTACCATTCCGACAAGGGTCACCCACAATGACACCAAGATCAGCAATATCCTCTTCGACAAGGAAAGCGGGAAGGTGCTTTGTGCAATCGACCTGGATACCGTCATGAGTTCCACTTCGCTGAACGATTTCGGCGACGCAATCCGCTCATATGCCAATACGGGAGCGGAAGACGACAGGGACCTTGATAACGTAGAACTTAATATCAATATGTTCCACGCATATACAAACGGCTATCTTTCACAGCGTTACGATACACTGACTCCAAGCGAACTGGAGTGGCTGGCCTTCTCGGCAAGATATATAACATACGAGCAGGTCCTGCGCTTCATGATGGACTACATTGATGGTGACAAGTACTACAAGACCGCCTATGCAGAGCACAACCTCGTAAGAACACATGCCCAGCAGAAACTTCTGCTGAGCATGGAACGTCAATATGATCAAATGTGCCGGATAATCCGGGAATTTCGTTTAAAGCCTTAAAAGACAAGGCGTGATATGACCGGATAATGGTCGGAGACAAAGGCTTTGTCGGCATATTTCTCCGTGACTGTCCTGTATTCAAGGCAGCTGCTGAAACCTGAGACATATATGTAGTCTATGATCATATCTGTCTTGGCGCTGTTCCAGCCGTTGAAGGTGTTGTGACTGTCTGTCTTTGCGGCGATCTTCCTTGTGCTCTGCATTTTTGCATCAAGATTCACAAGTGCCGGGTTGTTAGGCTTGATGTTGAAGTCGCCGGTCAGCACCATAGGATAACCCTCAGGATTGATGCTGTCTATCCTGTCCACTATAAGCTGAAGACCATTCTTCTGAGCCTGCGCTCCCATGTGATCAAGGTGAGTATTTACAAAATAGAACTTCCTTCCTGTCTTTTTATCTTTCATCAGAGCCCATGTCGCTGTTCTTCTGCAATGAGCATCCCAGCCCTTAGATGGAACATCAGGAGTCTCAGAAAGCCAGAAAGTGCCCCATTTGAGAAGCTTCACCCTCTTCCTGTTCCAGAATATGCTCATGTGCTCCCCTTCCTTCTTACCGTCTTCGCGTCCCACTCCGACAGACTTGTAGGAATCAGCAAACTCCTCTATGAATGCTATCTGAAAATCATGTGCCTCCTGAACGCCGAAAACGTCAGGCTTCTGTGCAGCCAGCATTTCAATCGTTGCCGGACATCTGTACTTCCATGAATTTGTTCCGTCTTTTGCAACGCCAAGTCTGATGTTATATGACATCACCTTGAGTTCCGGGGTTTCCTTCGTACTCTTTTCACCGGCTTCTGCAGCCACTGGAAGCAATAATGCCACCAACAATAATATAGATAGGTGTTTTCTCATGAACTATGGTATGTTAATTATTTGAGCATAAACGGAATCTCTGCACGTACATCCTTTGAAGATGCAGCAAGAAGGGCTTTGAACTCGCCCGGTTCTGCAACCCACTCGTGCTTGTCGGCATCGAAATAACTGAGATCCTCGGCATCGATCACAAAACTTACAGTCTTTGTCTCGCCGGCCTTGAGGTAAACCTTCTCAAATCCCTTGAGTTCCTTTGCCGGACGGTCTACAGAAGCCTCAGGATCTGCGATATAAAGCTGTACAATCTCTGCTCCGTCGCAATCACCGGCATTTGTCACATCCACTGACACCTTGAGTGTTCCGTCAGTCTTCATGGAAGGTTTTGCCGCCTTGGCATTGCTGTACTCGAAAGCTGTGTAGCTGAGTCCGTGTCCGAAAGGCCACTGAACAGGGACATCCTTTGAATCATACCATCTGTAACCCACATACACTCCCTCAGAGTAATGAGTCTGCCAGAACTGGTCGCCCTCTGCCTTGATTCCCGGATACTGAGCCTCTGTCTTGATAGGACCATCCTCATATTTGAAAGGGATAGAGAACGGAAGCCTTCCTGAAGGGTTCACCTTGCCAGTAAGGACGTCTGCAAGAGCGTTTCCTGACTCAGTTCCGCCATACCATCCCTGTACGATGGCATCAGCCTTGTCTGCCCAAGGCATTGACACAGGAGAACCAGAAATGTTCACTACGACGAACTTGTCGGCCACCTCTGCAAGAGCATCGATTACATCCTGCTGCGCATAAGGCAGGAAGGTGTCAAAACGGTCTGTGCTCTCGTTATCCTGATGCTTGCTCTTGTTGAGACCTCCGATGAAGATCACATAGTCAGCATCCTTTGCCGCCTCGACTGCTGCCGCAATCAGTGTCTCTGGTGAACGGTTGTCTGTAAGGTCCTGGCCAGTGTCAACACGATTATATGAACGGCCGACATCACCGACATAACCACGCTCCCAGACAACCTCTGCCTTGCCGGCAAACGCATTCTGGAGACCTTCGAGCGGATTGACCTCATATGCGGTCTTGAGGTTGGAACTTCCTCCTCCCACGACCATCTTCTTTACGGCATTCTCACCCACAAGGAGAATCTTTCCGCCCTGCGGAACATCCAGAGGAAGCACGTTGTCCTCGTTCTTGAGAAGCACGACTCCGGCAGCGGCAATATCGCGAGCCGCCTGATAATGCTCAGGGCACACGAAACGTCCGTAGTTTGGCTCAGGGCGCATGCTTGTGCGGAAAATGGTGCGAAGGATACGGCGTGCCTTGTTATCCAGTTCCTCAGTGGTGTACTTTCCTTCACGCAGCCCCTTGAGATATGGATCCGCCATATGATAGTTCCTGTAACTGTCGCTGGCTGCTCCACGAAGACCGTTGGTCCATGTACCCATCTCGATGTCAAGGCCGTACTTCACAGCCTCCTCGCTGACACGGCAGCCGCCCCAGTCGCTGACCACGACTCCGTCGAAGCCCCACTCTCCCTTGAGGATGTCGCAGAGAAGCCTCTTGTTGTGGCAGTTGAACTGGCCGTTGTAGAGGTTGTATGAGCCCATGATAGCCCATGCATCACCCTCCTGAACCGCAGCCTTGAAGGCCGGAAGATAGATTTCATAAAGAGTCCTGTCATCTACAACAGAATTTGACTGTGTCCTTTGGAACTCCTGGTTGTTCATAGCATAATGCTTCACGCAGGCTGCCACACCGTTCTCCTGGACTCCCTTCACATAAGGAACGACCATCTGGCCTGCGAGATAAGGGTCCTCACCCATATACTCGAAGTTACGTCCGTTCAGAGGAGTACGGCAGATGTTGATTCCGGGACCGAGAAGTATGTCCTTCTTGCGGTAGCGGGCCTCTTCTCCGATGCTGCGTCCGTAAAGGAGAGACATTTCCTTGTCCCATGTTGCAGCGAGATTCACCAACGCAGGGAAAGCCGTGCAGGAGTCGTTTGTCCAGCCAGCCTGATCCCAGTCATCCCAAAGCACCTCCGGACGGATTCCGTGAGGACCGTCTGTGTGCCATACTTCAGGAATTCCGAGACGCGGAACGCCGCGTGAACTGAACTTTGACTGCGCAGTGGTCATGCCCACCTTCTCCTCAAGAGTCATGCGGGCAAGTGCATCCTCCACCCTTTCCTCGACAGGAGCATTCGGATTTAGATAGGCAGGGCCTTCGAATTTCGGATGATTGCAGCAGGCTGCAAGGGCAATGGCGGCTGCTGACAGGATAATAGCTTTTTTCATATTTAAATGCTTAATTATTATTCTTTTCAAAATGACCTGCAAAGATAGTCATTTATCATGACAGAGTATAATCTATATCAAAAGAGAATTCCTCTCCGGGTGCTATGCAGAAATCAATATACGGCTCTATGCAGGCAACACGATAATTCGACCAGAACACCGCCTTTGTCATAGGAAGAACACATCTCGCCTTCACACCTCTTTCCGTCCTGACCTCCCTAAGTTCAAAGTCGCTCGGACTGCCTTCAAACCCCTTACCAGCTTCGTGCAGATTGCCGGTAAAGACAGATTCTCCCTTGAACAGAGTCCTGGTGAAACGGATTCCCGATTCTGTGAATCCTACCTCGGAATACTCTGAGCGCCAGTCCCCTTCCGGTCTGAATCCTAAATCCAACTGTCGTGATTCGCCTGTCTCCAACAGGCCGAGAGTGAAGAAATTATGATTATAGACATCCCCCTTCATGACCTTCCTTCCCGTGTTCACAAGCCTGTGCCTTATCCGGAAACTGTTCTCCCCGGTAAGGGCAATCTCCTTGAAATACTCATAAGCATATCCCTGCTCCGTCGTCAGAAAATGGCTCTGGACCACAGTGTCTTCAGTAACGCAGAGGGTTCTTCGTCCGGGATTGAGGATCCTGTGGAGCCTGAACCTGTCGTACTCCCCTTCCATCTTTTCCAGTTCTCCGACACCTATCTTGACAAAAGCACCTCCAGCCTCCACCTCATCAAGCCCTAACGGACTGAACTCCTCAGCCGGGCCGCATACGGCATCATGCTTTTCAGGAGAGTAATCATCAAACCATGGCTCAGCATAGTTGCAGCCACGATATTCTATACCGGCAAAAACACCCGCCCAGTCGAAACGGGTACCACGATAATACCCTTCAGCACCATCAGGAGCGTGAAGGGTTATCTTCAAAGAATCATTTGAAACTGTTATCATTTAAAGTCTTGTTGGGAATTCAGTAACTCTGACTTATGCTAGCACTGGTACTTGGTGCATACAGCATGGGCATCAGCTCTGCCTCCGAATAATGTAACATTCTGACATATGTTACAAATTTAACTAAAATATCGTAAATTTGCGCAAATATGCTTTGGGTATG
>CAZMNZ010000118.1:0-6915 GCA_964567765.1 uncultured Muribaculaceae bacterium | reverse complement strand
GAGCCTTCAGTTCCTGGTCTTCAGGTGATGCTTCCGGCAGGAACGATCCACTCAAGCGGACGTAACCAGGTGATCCTTGAGATAGGCTCGCTCACCATCGGTTCATATACATACAAGATGTATGACTACCTCCGCCTCGACTTCGACGGCAAGCAGCGTCCTATCCACACCTACCTCGGAGAGAAGTGTGTAAATCAGGACAGAAGATATTCTGTGATCCATGACCCAGAGAACAAGGACTACATCGTTCAGGAGCCGCGTCTCGACGCAAAGGGAGAAGGCTGGGAAGAGTATATCCTCGGTGAAAACCCTCAGATGTACATCTCCCTCCGCCGCCTCGAATTCGAGAAGGTCTGCGAGCAGGACACAAAGAACGAGAAGTTCCACGTCCTCACCCTCGTTGACGGTGACAAGGTTCGTATCCGCAGCGTAGAGCACCCTGAGCGCTATTTCGATCTCGACTTCATGGAGATTGCCTGCGTTCCTGCAAACATGGGTAAATACGTTGTGGAGAACCTCGGCAAGGAGCCTGTACGTATCCACAAGACAACTCTTCGCGAAGGATTCGAGAATGACGAAAAATAGTTCATACATCGTAATGGACGTCGGCGGGACATTCATCAAGTCCGGACTGATGTCTGCTGACGGAGTGCTTCTGGACGGAAGTCAGCAGACAGTTCCGATCGACTCCAACGGAACGAAAGAGGAAATATGCAACTCCCTGACGGCGGCTGTCGCTCAGGGAATTGCTCTTTCCAGATATTTCGGCTATGCACCCGCAGGTGTGGGAATATGCATGCCGGGACCGTTCAACTACATCACAGGCGTGTCCGAAATGGCACATAAGTTCGCGGCCATAAAGGACGTTCCATTGAAGGAGGTCATATCTGACGCTCTTGAAGGACTGGATGTGCCGGTTGTCTTCGGACACGATGTCAACACTCAGCTCTACGGAGAGATGTGCGGAGGAAACGCCCGTGGATATGACAACGTATGCCTTGTTTCTCTCGGCACGGGACTCGGTTTTGCCATGGCACAGGATGGAGCAGTTCTCCAGACAGAGACAGGATCACCGCTTGTGAGCATCTGGAACCTTCCATACGACGGCGGAATCCTCGAAGACTATGCCTCAAAAAGAGGATTCTACAACACCTGGAAACTGGTGACAGGATCCATGCCGCCGGAAGACATGACAGTCGCCGAAATGGGAAGGCTGGCCGGAGAGGGAGATGCAACTGCTCTTGAAGTCTTCGCAAAGGTCGGAGGATTCATCGCAGCGAACATCAAGGAATATCTGAAGAAATACAAGATCAGTTGCCTGCTGTTCGGAGGCCAGATCTCAAGATCTTTCGGATATATGGAAGACGCTGTGCGGAAAGTACTTGCCGACGTGGAAGGACTTACCATAACGACGGTATCCGACTTCAGCAACGCTGCCTTCAACGGACTTGCAGCAATGTTGAATAAAGCCTGAGTGATCCTCTGTTCAAGGTATGACCGTAAGGCATCCGCCCCATAACAATAGTCACATTAAGGAGAGATGGTCCCACGTGGTCGTCTCTTTTTGTTTAATGTCATGAAGCAGACATCATTCGATGTGACCACTCTGTCAGACAATGTAGTCGTAAATGCAGACGATCTGGACGGAATTCCGGACATCTCACGCAAGATCGGAGTGAGTTTCTCGACTCAAAACAGGCGAATCGAAGAATGGGAAGTGGTCGAGTAAATACACTCAACCACTTCCCATAGATCGCAATGAACATCAAGGGATACCTTAAGGAACGTTGCCTGCTGTCCGGTGGCCAGATCTCACGGTCGCGCCGATATAAGGTTTCATGATGAGCGTGAACTTATAATCTGTATCGGTCAGCATATATTCATCAAGCGGAGTCGATCCCCAAGTATCTATTCCACCGACTCCCATCTGCACAAGGTCTGCATGAACATGGGTCAAACCGTCAGGAACGAGGTCCTGGGAATGGAAATGTTTTGTCCATGTAAGCGGCTGCGGATGATGGATTGAGCCTGGCTCATGAATGCTTATATCCATTGCTTCTCTTGAATATGGGAGAGCAGAACCAGAGAACAGGCTGTCAGAGCTCAAGATCAGACCACTACCGTCCTCCTCGTTATATATAGCCATATATCTAAGATCGACATGATTCCCTGATTCTTGCGGGCGTACATAGTCTGAGTGATACTGTTGCGCTACACTTTGAACATATCTTGCAACCCGGGCTGATGATTTTCTATCTTCATATGTTTCAAAAGGGCCTGCACCATAGTAATCCAACATGGTATATCCGTCCGGCATAGCGAACTCAACACCAACCCTAAAAGGAAGTGGTGTTTCGGGATTGCGTGAAAGATGTTCAGAAAGACAGAGACTGCCATCAGAAGCAATGGACCATATCATTTCAAGTCTTCCAGCATCTGCAACATTATAGCAGGCACGTAGGGTACCTTCTCCAGTGCATTCCCAGCAGTTGTCCTTCCAGACGACATCTCCACTTGAATCTATACCTTCCAATGTATATTCAGGATATAGCCATACCTTCATCTTGGAATCCAGTTTGGCTCCCTTGTCGTTCTCTGTAATAGCCCTGCCAAAACAAGGGTGGATTTTCCCTGCCAGAAATTCTTTTCCATCGGAAGTCCAAGATACAGGAAAACCATCTTTATCAAACCTAATACTCCAATCCTGCAGATTTTCTCCTAATGACGGGACGACAGGACGAGAGGATTTAAAGATTTCAATATCCTCCCATGATATCTCGTCTCCGCTCTCAAGTATTCCATCATTCCTGCCCAAGTGCACAGAGACATGTAGTCTGACATCATGTTCTGTCAAATCCGGGATTAACCTCTTGAGAGATCTCAATGTGAAACCGAGACGCAAACTTTTTTCAGTTTGCGGGGCAATGCAGAATCTGCGGCTTCCAGATTTTACTGGTTCACCGTCAACGAGGACAGTCCATTTCAAAGTTGCCCTTTTGAGTTTCTTGAAGAAGAACTCGCTCCTTAGCGTTATTCTGCCTTTAAGCAGCCCTTCCCGAGTTGCTGTAACATGTATATCCCGCATCTGATATTTTGCCTCCCACGCGTGCGGATGCAATTTTCGTTCATTGGACAACAGCCCGTTACAGCTCAGGGATGCATTCCATGGATCATAATTATTGAAATCTCCTCCAATTTTGATAGAATCATTGACAATAAGAGCCTGATCTGCAAAATCCCATATAAATCCGCCCTGAAATCCAGGATATCTGCGAATAAGATCCCAATATTCCTTAAAATTTCCGAGGCTATTTCCCATTGCATGAGCATACTCCTGAAGCATAAAAGGTCTTGTCTGCTTGCCGCTCGTGAGATATTCCTCGCAATATCCAGGAGTCTTATAATGATAGAATTCCACATCCGTATAAGGCATCTCCTTATCAACAGGCTTCAATATCTGGTAGACCGCAGGTCTTGTGTGATCCACTTTTTTTGCCCATTCGTAATTATCGGAATGGTTGCGTCCTACTCCTGCTTCGTTACCCAAGCTCCACATTATTATGCAGGGATGGTTACGGTCTCTCTGAAGCATACGTCGGAACCGTTCACTATGGGCCTGCCCCCAGTCTTCCTTGTCTGCAAGGGCCTTATATCCATGAGACTCTATATTAGGTTCATCCACCACATAAAGGCCATACCTGTCGCAAAGCTCGTACCAATACGGGTCATTGGGATAATGAGCTGTTCTTACAGCATTGATATTGATAAGTTTGAGTTGGCGCACATCTTCTTCCATCTCCTCTCGAGTGATACAATACCCATTCCGAGGAGTGATTTCATGGCGATTAACGCCCTTTAAAAGTATTGGTTTGCCATTCAACAAAAGTTGGATTCCCTTCACTTCTACATCGCGGAAGCCGACAGAAGTTCTTGCCATATGGGTTATGTCCCCCGATGCATCTCTGACAGTTATTTCAAGATCATACAGATTCGGGGTCTCTGCACTCCAAAGTCTTGGAGAACGGATATGCCGTACCAAACGCAGAGAATCACCGCTGACCTGACTCTGCCACTTCCAAGTCCTTCCCAATGGAGACTTCAACTTGACAGAGACTTTATCTGCTGCACCGACAAAATACATGGTCATATCCAAATTTCCTGATGCAGAAGCATTCACATGAAGATCATCCAATCTTGTTTCAGGTTGTCTTATTATCTCGACACTTCGCGAAATACCGCTCATTCTCCACATATCCTGATCCTCCAGATACGTACCATCACACCAACGGAAGACCTCAAGAGCAATGACATTTTCACCATCTTGAAGCTTATCTGTAATATCGAAATCTGCCGCTAGACGGCTGTCTTCGCTGTAACCTACATAATGGCCATTAAGCCAGACCCAGACATTGGATGTGACCGCCCCAATCCTTAAAATCACATTCTCGCCACTGTCAGCACCGTTCCAATAGAAAGTTCTCCGGTATTGTCCCACATGGTTGTCCTTGAAAAAGGGGTAAGGCGGATTGTTAACATAGTGACCACGCCATGCAAAACTGTTGCAGATATAGACTGGATCACCAAAGCCGTTCAGTTCCCACATCCCGGGAACCGGCATTGTCCCCCATGAAGAGTCGTCATAATCCGGACAATAGAATGTTGAATCCCTGAAATCAGGATTATGACAACCTTTGAAGCGCCACTCTCCATCGAGAGATACGATATCGTAATCAGACTTAAACGACGCCTGCATGGGCAGACGATTCTCTTGGTTGACCAATGGATTACACCAAAATGACAGTATGATGAACAATAATCTTGACATACTTAAGTTTATTTAGAAATTTCAAGCAGTTGAATCCTTCCTTCCATTGTAGAAGCAAGAATATACGTTTTATTACTCTCCATCCAAGATGTGAGGGGATTGACCAGCCCAATCCCAAGTTTGTGAATCCAGAGAAGTTCACCGGTATTACGGTCTATGGCGTACAGGCCACCTTTATCTGTCGGGATAAGGAGAGTGTCACCACAGACAGCAAGCGGACTGGAAGACACATCATAACCTATTCCGGTCTCCACATGCCAAAGAGCCTTATCAAACTCCATGACAGGCACATCTGGAGTCCAGTATTTTTTAGATGGCGAATCATCTGCCAATCTTCCATTCACTTCTGAAAGCGGAATCTGAGCGGGCATGGCAAAAGCCTCGCCGAACATTGTCTTTACATAGATCGTCGTCAGGTCATCGCTTATTGCAAACGACTCTCTTCCGCCATCTGCGAAGAAAAGGACCTCTCCCGTACAAGCATTCAGACAATATGTCCTGCGGTCGCCACAGACAATAAACACCCTGTCTCCTGACTTTATTGGAGTGGAGGCTCCGGGAGAGCGTAGTTCAGATCCCTTTCTTATCCACTCCCATTGGAGTTCTCCCGATCTGGTGTCAAGTGAATATACACGCTCACCCCAAGTATTGAACACAACCTGTTCGTCATCTACATAAGGTGCTCCATCGCAATAGCCATGTATGCCGGAGCGAGACCATACCAGCTTACCATCCTTCAGACGCAACGCCCTGAATGTTTCGTCCGAGCCTCCTACATAGATGGTCTTTCCATATATCGTAGGAGAGGCGACAACGGCTTTCCCGACCTCATATTTCCACTTTTCCTTTCCTGTTCTGGCATTGAGGGCATATATGACCCCATCCGTACATGGAACGACTAATATATTGTTCTTTATAACAGGAGTAGCATACACCTTTCCTGGAAGTCTATGTTCCCAAATTGTCTCTCCATCAGAAACAGATCTGGAAACGACCTTTCCAGCAGCCGTTGCGTACCAGCACACATCACCGATCTTTGCAAAACCAGATCCGACATTTGCATCCTCGGTATCAGACCATAAAGTCTTCACCTGAGGATAGTCATCATTCACTGTATATTTCATATACCTGAAGTTTTCAGGAAGACCATCTGAATCATATCTGACTGTATCTTCCACATGAAGCAACTCCTTCTCATACCACGGGGCAGATGTCTTAAAGCTTCCGCTTTCAAGAATACGTTCGGAAACGCGGACAACACCATCTTCAAACACAAGGATATCATACCCCGTTCTGCCAGACCGCCAGACAGGCTCGCATGTTGCAATCGGAAGGCCGTCATAGTCACGCGTACTGTATCTGTGTATATGACCGGCTATCGCAAATCTGCAATCCAGGCGCAATAGTTCCCGTCGTACTTCATAACCATTCAGTACTCCATAATCCAAAGGAAAATGATTGATGAAGATGACCGGCTTGTCTGGATGCAGTGACTTGAGCCAATTCATGCTTGAACGGGGTATCAATGCTCCTGTCGTTCTCATATCGGGTCCCGAATTACACCCGATAAAACGATATCCACCTGCCTCAAACTCAAACTGCTCATATCCAAAAGAACTGACGAAAGTATTACATCCACTTTCAGACCATTTAGAATCATGATTTCCGGAAACCACCCAATAAGGGATATCAAGTTTGTCCAGATATTCCTTAGCACCCCTGATCTGAACATCTGATCCCCCGTTGGTAACATCTCCTCCGACAAGAACAAAATCCAAAGAATCCTGAGCATTGATATCTTCAACACATCGAAGCATGGATTCGGTAAAATGCTTCCTGCCCCAATGAGTGTCGGTAAGAAAAGCAACTCTGAGAGGTCTTTCAGCAAATGCAGAAAGTACAGGCAGGATAAGACAAATTAATATAATAGAATATCTTCGCATCTTTGCTATTTTTGAAAATCAACGTATTCTCGAAACTATTCCATTTTCATATCAACATACACGGCACAATGGTCAGAAGGCCAGAATCCGTCATACATTTTATTGAAACAGCAATACTTCAATGGCACAGCATCTCTGAAATACACA
>CAZMNZ010000117.1:0-7275 GCA_964567765.1 uncultured Muribaculaceae bacterium | reverse complement strand
ACATCGTCATCCTCATAAACTATATTCAAAGGAATGTCCTCAGGAAGAATCTCCAGTCCACGTCTCTGATAAGGCATCACGAAAGTCACCACATCGCCAGGACGTATGACATAGTTGGCCTTCACGATCCTGTCGTTCACACGTATATATTCCGCCTTGATTGCCAGTTGGATACGGTGACGGGAGGTGTATTCCATATGCGTTGCGAGATACTTGTCCACACGCATCGGAACCTGACCGGCAGAGATATCGAAGCGATAATGCTCGAACATCTCCTGCTGCTCATCCTCATAAGCCACCTCATCCCCGGCCTGAAGTGAATCGAAATCCTCGATAGGATCCTCGTCAAAGTTCATGAACTGCTTATCCATCTTCTATAACTCTTCCTTTACAGTTTCCTCTACAATCACTTCTCTGACCGGCACACGCGACTGATCCAAGGTAAAATACAGGTCCACCTTGTCGCCCATGTTCACGGCGATGCTGTCGGAAGCCTCAGGGACCTGCTTGTAGACCACTGCATTGAGGCTGTCATCATAATCCTTGACGGTCTCATCAAATTTCATCTTTCCCAGATTGAGCGAATGGTCATGCACTGCCTCCACGGCACTCAGATTCCTCAGTCCGGCAAGATACGGCACATAAGTGACATTATCACGGGAATTAAGTCCTACCACGAGATCAATCACTGCCTCGCTCTCGATCATCGCCCCCGCTTCAATCTCCTTGTCATCATGCAACTGACGGAGGACATTGTTAGTAGCCATATCATGGACATATATGAGTTTTCCCAGCATCAGACCGCGGGACATGAGCTCTGCCTTAGCCTGACGTGTCGAATATCCGATCAGATCGGGCATGGTTATCTGTTTTGGATTGACCGCATTGATGGTCAAAGCAATACGGCGGCCGCTCTTCACCTTCGCACCAGGAACAGGATTCTGTCTGTACACTGCTCCCCTCTTCATTCTCTTGACGAAGACGGAATCAGTCACATCTATCCTCATTGAGGCTGCCTCGGCAACAGCCTGAGCCTCATCGAGTGTCAGATTTGAAAGATCCGGCACGGAAAGTTCCTGATTATGCTTTGTCACCACATTCAGAAAAATCATCGCACCGACAATCAGTACAACCACAACTATCAGCGCACCGAGAAGGTTACGCACAATCCAGTTACTGAAGAATCCCTTCTTCCGAGTCTTTGTCTCAGTCTTCTTTGCCATTCTCATCAGATCTTTATAAGTTCATAATCACGGCAGCCAAGGCCTATCTTCTCACCATATTCGACTCCTGCCTCCCAGTTGGTATCAGGATGAACGATGCGGAACTTGTCTTCACCCATGTGATGGTGATGACGCCCGCAGGTGCATCCCTCCTCATGATTCATGTCCTTGTCAGAAACAGCGTTGCCCACAAGGCTTGGTGCAGCCTTCACCAGATCCGCGCATGCGCAGTCCAGAGCGACAGGGTCAAACGAAGCCGCAATTCCAAGATCCGGAACTATCGCTGCGTCATTGTGTCCCCAGCAGTCGCAGTTAGGGGAAACGTTCATTATGAAACTGATATGGAAGTTAGGCTTTCCCTTTACAACTGCATACGCATATTCAGCGATCTTGCTGTTGAGCACATCAGAAGTGTCATAGTCCTTGATCACGGCCGCAGATTTCTGGCAGACTGCCACACACTGACCGCATCCCACGCACTTGTCGTAGTCAATGACAGCCTTCCTGTCCACGACCTTCACAGCATCATGGCGGCAGTATTTCTCACATATACGGCAGCCTATGCAGTTTTCAACATCGATCATCGGCTGGGATGACGAATGCAGTTCGAGTTTTCCTCCGACACTTGCCGAGCCCATTCCGAGATTCTTCAGGGCACCGCCGAATCCGCTCTGTTCGTGTCCCTTGAAATGGTTCATGGAGATCACGATATCTGCGTCCGCTATCGCCGCACCGATCTTTGGAGCCGGGCAATATGTTCCTCCACATGGAACTTCCTTATAGTCAGTTCCCTTGAGTCCGTCAGCGATGATGACATCTGCATGTGCACCGATCCTGTTGAATCCGTTCTCATTTGCGGAATTGATATGATCGACCGCATTGGAGCGTCCTCCTGTGTAGAGGGTGTTGCTGTCAGTGAGGAAAGGCTTGCCTCCGAGCGAACGGATGACATCCACCACGCGGGCAGCATAGTTAGGACGTATGTACGCCATGTTTCCAGGCTCACCGAAATGAATCTTGATGGCAGTGAACTTGCCGTCGAAATCTATATCTGCGATTCCAGCGCGTCTGATGAGCTTCTCAAGCTTGACAAGAAGATTATTTCCCGGCATCGTCCTGAGATCCGTGAAAAATACTTTGGATTTTTCCATGATTATATTATCGGTTTACCATAAAATAACACATTGAAGAGTCCCTGAGCGAAAAGGGCTATTCCGACTATGACTATGATGGCGCCGGTTATGCGGTTTATCCATACGACCGACTTCATGTTTATGTTGGTGCTGAAACGGCTTATGATCCACGACACCGACAGCCAGTAGGTAACAGATCCTGCACTCACTGAAAGGATTATAGGGGCCACCCTCCACGTGTGCGGAGCATCATCTGCAAGGCCGAAGAATGCAAAGAGCGTGAACATCACGAACACGGCTCCCGGATTTGAGAACGCCATTGCCACCGACTGTCCGAAATCCTTTGGAGAAGCGGACATGTTCAGTTCCCGCTTATGCTTCTTCTTATATGGATTGGAGAAGGCCATCGACACTCCCACGAGCACAAGAACAAGTCCTCCTGCAAGAAGGATGAGGCTCTGATGCGCATCAATGAACTTCTGAACGAAGGCAAGGGCAAATATTGCGATCATTGCATATGTCGTATCGGCCACAGTGGCTCCCAGTCCGGAAACGAAACCGGACTTATGCCCCTTGCTCAGCGATTTCTGAACGACAAGAATTGCAACCGGTCCCAGGGGAGCCGACGCACAGATTCCCACAAGGAATCCCTTAAGCATATCAAACAAAATATCCATAAGATCAGATTCAGCTTGCTTCAGCAAGCGCAAAATCAAGCAAATATAGTAATTTTATTTATACCTTTGCATGAGAACAAGACTACTCGCTCAAATGAAAAAGGAAAACATATTGCTCTGGGGACTGGTACTGCTTTCCGCAGTCCTGATGTCCATACCGTTTCTCATTCCTCACACCGGACTCATCGCCCTGATCGCTCTGGTTCCGCTGCTGTGCATGGAGAGGATCGCCAGCCAGTTGGGAAAGAAGAGGATTTGGGTATATCACTACTCCGCTTTCGTGCTCTGGAACGCCTTCACGACATTCTGGGTATGCAACGCCACAGTGGGCGGCGGTCTGTTCGCCATCTTCGCCAATGCCTTTCAGATGTCTCTGATCTTCGGACTGTTCAGGCTCAGCAAAAAGAAATTCAGCGGAGCGCTTCCATATATTTTCCTGGCACTCACATGGATAGCATGGGAGAGATTCTACTTTGACGCAGAAATCTCATGGCCGTGGCTTGTGCTCGGCAATTCGTTCGCAAGGACGATATGGGCCGTGCAGTGGTACGAATTCACCGGCACTCTCGGGGGTTCCCTCTGGATATGGGCCTGCAACCTCGGAATATTCGGTCTTTTAGTATCGCTTTCCGACGGCAGATGGCAAGGCTTCAACATAAAGGCAAAGGCGGCGTCATGTATCGGAATCCTCGCGCTTCTTATAGTTCCGCCTGTAATTTCAGGAGCGATAGGAAAGGAATATGAAAACGCTATGGAGGCAGACGAAAGCCTGGAAGTCCTCATCATCCAGCCGAACATCGACCCTTACAACAAGTTCCAGGCAATGACCCAGGATCAGCAGAACGCACTGCTTGAAGGCATGATGACCAAGGAACTGGCTTCGCGCAAGGCTGACTCATGCAGCACTCCCCTTCTGGTCATAGCCCCTGAGACCTTTACCGGGGACATAGTATGCGGAGACTACCCGCGTAGCCGCACCTGGAGACGCATGACGTCCTTCCTGAAGGAATATCCCGGAGTCAATCTGCTTTTCGGAGCATCCTCTTATGATTATATATATGCCGACAAGGCTCCGTCCTACACCGCAAGGCACATCCGGGAGGGTCTGTGGCTGGAGGCTCACAACTCGGCACTGATGACAGACGGAACGGCGCGCACGGAGATATTCCACAAGAGCAAACTTGTTGTAGCCGTAGAGCACACTCCATATCCTGCAATATTCTGCAAGATTGACGACCTGCTGGGAGGTGTGATGGGAAGGTGCGTCGGACAGGATGAGATCAGTCTGCTGCATGTCAAGGCAGAGGAGACGGAGATTCCTGTCGGATGTGCAGTGTGCTATGAGTCAGTGTTTGGAGAATATTACACAGACTACATCCGTAAGGGGGCACGTGCCATGACCATCATAACCAACGACGCATGGTGGGGAAACACCCCGGGATACCGCCAGCACCTGAGTTATGCGTCTTTGAGGGCCATCGAGACAAGACGTGCAATAGCCCGCTGCGCCAACACCGGAATATCCGCAATAGTAAGTCCATCAGGAAAAATACTGAAGCCCACTCCTTGGTGGGAGCAGGCTTCAATCCAGTCTAATATCCCTCTACGGGATGACATTACATTCTTCGTGACTCATGGAGACATCACGGGACGGATCTGTACCTTGCTCTTCTGTCTTCTGGTGATGGCACTTGCAGTAAGATTCATCACCAGACGCTAACGAGGCAGTCCTGACATATCTATACGCAGAATGCCCTCAAGGCTTTCAAACTGCATTTCGAATTTCTCCGGGTCACCCTCAAGCTGGAGCGCCACAGATCTTTCAGCCGCATCACGATATGTATGTTCAGAAAGCGAGGAAACATAGTCATCACTGTAGCCGTCTCCCCATAGTATCATACCTGAGAAGCCGTCGGAAAGGAGAGGCATCTTGAAATTGCGAGAGTCATGCGAGACAAGCACAAGGAAGGTTTCTGTCTCTACAGAAGGATGTTCCGGTTCTGGAGTCTGTTCTTCTTCCTCCAGCGAACCATCCTGAATAATCCTGACCAGCAAGGAGAAATCACCTGACCTGAGCGTCACAGTACCTTCACGTTCCTCAGATGTCCTGTTCTTGTCAACAAGTACAGTAAGTAACGCATCTTCCTTCGTAGCCCTGGCAGGAGCGGTTATGCACCAGTCAACATCAGCTTCTGCCCCCCAATCGCTGCTCGCCAGGACAGACACCTGCATCCTTCCACCGTTCTCAGAAAAATGAAGTTCAGCATCTTCGGGATTGACCAGCTGCAGTGCATCCCCACTGATACGATCGATGCACCCGGTCAGTGCAAACAACACAAACAGATATACAAATAACAGCTTTTTCATATCACTTCCTCTCACCTATGACTAATGATACGACTTCAGTCTTTGTTCCCTTTACCAGTTCGAGCGTATAGACCCCAGACTCAAGTCCTTTACAATCAAGAACATATACATTCTTAGCAGGTGTTGCAACCAAAATCTCGGCACCGGTTTCAGAGACACATGACACAGAGACTCCGTCAGCTACCTTCACCGTCCAGATCTCTGTATCATGAACATATTTCAGAGAGGTAGTCCTCTTGAGGTCAACATCAGGTTCAGGTGCGACATATGATTCATTCTTCCTGAAGTTGACCATCAGCGACTGCCAGTCGTTATATGAGCCCATATTGGCCCCTATTCCCTGATCTTCCGGTTCCAGAGCATCTATCTTGTAATATCCGTTCGAGAATCCTCCCCACCCCCAGTTGACAAGGAAATAGTCATTTGACGTGTATCCGTCCAGCACGAACATGTGTCCACCTTCGTCATCCGAACCGGCAAATATGGCCGGTCCGTTTGCAAGTTCCGCTTTCACCAGCTTCAGCCATTCAGATGCCGTATAATTCGCTCTGCCAGTCTCCCAATCTTCTCGGAAGGCAACATCCATGGACTTGTCATAACCAAAATATGTCTTCAGTGCAGGAGGAACATCCTCATCATATATACCAGTAGCTTCAAAGCTGTAGTCGGCCTTGGCAGCAGCTCCTATATCCGCCATGAGGCGCGCCACCTGTTCCTTCTGATAAGTATTCCAACCGCCATAATATCCATCCGTAAGCGGCATGCTCTTCCAATCATACTCCTGCCCTAGAGTTCTTCCGGAAAAGGGTTTCGTGCCGATGACATATTCATAATCATCGTCATACACATCTACCGTATAATCAGGGATGTTTCCTGTTCCCGCAACCGGCCATTCGCGATATCTCATTGCAATGGCAATAGCCGTCGGGCCACAACCGGTGACACTTCTGCCATCGTCATCCATAGGACATTGAGCGTTATATGGCTCCGACTGGTCCCACAATGCCGTCTCATATTTCACTACATCAGTTCCCACATCAGTTGCCAGCAGGACACCATCTATCCCTACATTCCTTGCATCCTCAATCTGTCTTCTGACATGCCTGAGCCACCATCGAAGATTGGAGGGGATACCATCTGTCAGGAAATTACATGAATGAGAAAAGCCCAGAACAGGGAAGGCCGAATCTTCTCCGGAAACGATGACGAAACCAGGTCCGGCCTCATTATTAAAAACATAATAGGCTGGTGACGAGGAAGATCTGGTCTGAATTTCCCCACCGTCATAAACCATTTTCAGGCTCAAGGTCTGTGACTTTGTCATCATCCCCGACATCATGAAATCATATGCGATATCCCTCGCCTGATCCAATGTTCTTTGCTTTGCCCCGGAAACAAAGGGAAAGAGCAGCAGAATCGACTGCAAAAGAAAAACTTTATACCTTGACATATCCATAAAGGTTAGAACATGTAAAGGTATAAAGTTTTAAGCAAATTCCCATATAAACTATCGGTGCATCGGCGGACCGCCCATAGGGCCACGGTTCTGTCCATTACCGTTGAAGTTTCCGAATCTATACGTCAGCGACAGGATTATATATCTGCCGAGAGTATTGTTTCTTGTTTCCTGGTGATAGTTGGCTGAATCTGAAACCGAGAGGTTCTTGGACTGACCGAGAATGTCATAGGCCTTCAAGGCAAGGGTGAACTTCTTCTTGAAAAGCAGTTTGGTGATCTCCGCGTTGAGAATGAACTCGTCCTCCTGCGGAGTCGTATAGCCGTTATACCAGTTGTAGTCCAGGTTCGCGATAAGGTTGATACCTCCCGGAATGGTCCAGTTCATGGACATCTGCACCTGATTGTTCCATGTTGCGT
>CAZMNZ010000116.1:0-7356 GCA_964567765.1 uncultured Muribaculaceae bacterium | reverse complement strand
GCACTACAGATTTTGGTTCTGTCTGTCCAGGTTCGAATCCTGGTATCTCAACCAAACCCACCTAACCCGCTGAAAATCAGCGGGTTTTGCTTTCCTCAGGATAAAAACGGGTCAAAAACGGGTCACGAAAATATTAACGATTTTTCTTTGTATGACGCCATTACGGAGTTGTGCAAAGAAAAAAAAATCATGTTATTCAAACCTACCCCTTTTCTCCAATATGTGCCTGCAAAACTGCATGAGGCCAATGATTGGTATGTGTCATTCCAGGTCATAGATCCTCAGACAAATGCTCTCAAGAGAGTCCGCATCAAATTCAACCGGATAGCCAATATAAGAGAACGTCGCAAGGCAGGAAGGGAGTTCGTCAATGCTCTCAATGAACAGCTCGCCTTGGGCTGGAACCCACTGTTGGAGAAGATTGCTCCACGTGCAGGAATCAAGGCGTTTGATGCCATGGATACATTCCTGAAGGCAAAGGCAAAAGAATCAGAGGTGAATACTATGCGGGCATACCGCTCATATATCAAGATCCTGAAGGATTGGATGATTGCACATGGATTCGATGAGAATGCCTACATGACCTCATTCACGAAGGTTGTAGCCATCCGTTTTATGGAAGAAGTCGATAATAAGGTGTCAGCCCAGACTTTTAACAATTATCTCCGGTTCTACAGCATACTGTGCAACTGGATGGTAAAGAAGGGATATATTGCCTCCAACCCGTTTGATGATGTCATGAGAAAGCCAAAAAAGCTTCTGAAGAAGAAACGCAAGACACTTACCGATGACCAGCTTGCCACACTGTGGAATTATCTTTCTGAAGCCAATCCCGGATATATGCTTATCTGCATGTTCTGCTACCTGTGTCTGATGCGTCCGAAAGAGATCATGTTGCTCAAGTGTGGCGATGTAGACCTGAAAAGACAGATGATCCATGTAAGAGGAGAGATTGCCAAGAATGATAACGACTCCGACAGGACTATCCCGGACGACATGCTTGCACTTCTGAAGAACTGGGATCTGTCACATCCGGACTGGTATATGTTTTCCGGAGAGCGTTTCGAGTTCATACCAGGTCCGGCAAAGGTGTGGAGTCAAAGGGTGTCCGATTTCTGGAACTCCCATGTTCGGCCAAACTGCGGATTCTCTGACGATGTGCAGTTCTACAGTCTTAAAGATACGGGCATTACCAATATGCTCGGCTCCGGAGTACCGGCTTCGTTTGTCAAACAACAGGCAGACCACAGCAGTCTGTCCATGACATCCGTATATCTCGGCAAGTCAGCCAAGGCATCTGAAGAGATAAAGGGATTGGATATCCTGCACAAAAAATAAACCTGCCACGCTTCACAGCGGAGCAGGGGACTTAACACTAAAACTTAATAATGACAAACTAAACTCCCCAAATGCGGGCAATTGACTTGACGTGTATATCTATTATGGCTTTTTCTCCTTCTTCACTCATCAGGAACCGGCAGTCCTTTTCGTTGTTCATGAACAGGTTCTCTGTCAGGACGGCCGGACATGCGGTGTCACGGATGATCGCAAAGCTGCTGTCCCGGTCCGGGTTGCCGTCCTCCCAGTCAGCCCTCATGGGGAACCTGTCTCCGAGAAGATCCTTCGCTGTCTCCCAGAACACTCTTGCATATTCGTCTGATTTCGTCTCCCCGGGGGATGTGTGGATCTCCCATCCGGAGGCGGTGTTTGTCTCTTGAGCTGCATTCAGATGGACGGACACAAGAAGGGTCTGTGATATTCCGTTCTGAGCTGCTATCTTGTTGGCCCTTTGAATTCGTGTTCTGAGGGGTATGTCGAGGTTTTCCGGCACAAGGATGTGGCAGGGAATGCCAAGAGCTTTCAGCCCTTTCGCAATCTCTTTCACTATCGCCCTGCAGTACTCCCATTCCATCAGATATGAGCCGTCCTCCCAGATGGGAGACCGTTTGCCACGTGTGTCTATTCCATGGCCATTGTCAAGTATTATCATTCTCATGCTATATCGATTGCTTTGAGGTCGAGTTCCATAGTGAATCCGTAACTGTTGGCAAGTTCCTTTCCTACGAATGGTGATATGGTGGTCGGGAACGGGAGCCATTCTATGCAGTAGTCAAGATCGACAGAGTCCCTCATCCGTTCGCGTATTGCCTTGAGGATCTCGAGACATTCAGCCTGTGAGAGTGTCTCTGCAAAGGCATCTTCGTCGTTCGGGTGGGATTGGGCCACAGTCACGGCAATGTGGAATGCGTCTGTCTTGACATCATGCTTGCTGAGTGTCGAGACTATGTTTGAGTAATCGATGAACAGATATGGCCCGGTGACGGATGAAATCTTTGTTTTTACAGCATCGCTGTTGATTCCGAAAATAAAATTGTCCAGTCCGGGGATTCTGTTTCCGTCCGGCATTGCAAGCACCTCTTCTTTGGACTGGTCGTATGCCAGTCCGGAAGAGGCCTGAAAAAAGTTCTGCAAAGCCTCACGGCTTACAAATTGAGAAAAGAATTTGAGGATTAGTAGAAGTATCATAATTCAATGACTGATGAGATTTGTCCGACTGTAAGATTTAGTTTTTCTGCAATTTCCGTTGGCTTGAGTCCGCAACCTTTCAGACTGTGTATGCTCTCGATGGTCATGGATAGAAGAAGATCCAGATAGGTGAACAGATCAAGCTTGCATATATCACGGAACACTCCGTAACCTGCCTTGCTGAGGCTGTACAGGCTTCCTTCCATCCCGAGCGGAGATTTGCCCGGACGATCTTCTGCAGAATTGAAGATGATGTCATATTTGTCAATCCGTCGGATCCATTCCAGAAGCCCCCGGAAATTGTAGTATGCCGCAAGCTTCTGTGCCCGGGAGAACTGATGCAGCTTGACTTTCTGCATGTTCTCCTTGCTGTATGGAAGCGGGCAGTACAGGACTTTCACGAGCATGTCAAGGGCGGAATCCTCCCGGCTGGAAGAATACAGTTTCATTACAGATATAGCATCGACATACTGCTCTGAAACAATGGAGGTCTCGATCATGCCGGAATCCACGTTGAATACATAGCCCTTGTTTTGTTTCACTTTCGGCAGCATCTGCCTGTTGACGCAGATCCGGAACTCCACTTCTTTGCGGTCTTCCCTCTCATGGATCCTGTATGGAAAGTCCAGCTGCTCGGAGATTCTGAACAGATTTTCAAATAGAGTGTCCGTCATCTTGAGGCTTGACACCTTCAGGTCAAGGATGGCTGCCACTGTCATGACCTTGAACTGCTCGAAGGTGGTGACTCCGGACTCGAAGTCAGCAATAGCTCCGCACAGGCGGACGAACTGCGCCTCGTCCAGCTCATGCCAACGATTGGGAACCTGTCTGGTCTTGCGGAGTTTCAGTGTTATCATGCCATGTAGAATTTATTGTCCTCTTCATTGATGTTGGTGCTGATGGCTGTGGCACCTTTCTGTATCTGCACAAGGTTCTCGATGCTTTCGTTCCATGCGGACACCTGCGACATCAGGTCTCCATACAGGCGGTCCCGGCTCTGCATCGAGGTGCCTTTGGTATATTCGTGATTGTAGTCGTAGCGGATGGAACGAGGCAGTTCCGTGACATCAAATCTCATCACTGCATTGGCGATGACCTGATAGCAGAGGGAACGGTTGATCAGATCCTGGAGTTCTTCATCAATCTCAAGACCGGAAATCATAGGCTTGAGCCCATGCACCCATATCTGACGGATAAGGAACTGAACCTTCGAGAAGAAATATGCACTGCGGTCTATGCCATAGTAATAGTCAAATTCCTCGGCATTCTTTACAGGCAGTTCCTGGCGTTCACGATAGGTGCGGGTCTGGTCATACCCTCCGGTCTGCGGATTAGCATCAAGCCAATCGAGCAGAACATCCATGGCGAGCCAGTGAGCGGATATGTGGTGTTCCTTGATTTCCTCATGCTGGTACTTGTACATGCTGGCATCGGAACCGTTCTTCTTCACGCTGTCAAATATCTGATATCTGTACAGAGTGCCGGTGGCTATGGCGGTCTTGAGCGCTTCCAGGCCTGCGTTTCCTTCCTCAAACTCGCTGATGGCAAGCAGGGTGCGTCCTCCGATGATTCCGGAGATTGCGGCTGCTGTTGATCTGATTGAAGGCATCAGTTGTCTGTATTCAGTATCCGACTGCAGGCCATCACAATATTTCCTGAAGTCTGCTATGTCCTTGAAGATTAATGTGGGATTCATTTTATACCTCCTTCTGATTTGACAATCTCTGACTTGGAGCCTGTTCCTCCTGGCGCTGCACTGTCGGGCGGTAGAAGCCTACACGGACACCTCGCGCATATTCATCAGGGAAATTGAGCTTGATTGCATAGTTGATGTCTGCACACACGATTTCTTCCGGAATCTGCTGCTGTGTCAGATATATCATGTAGTTGTAATATGCATCGGATCCGGACTTGCTGATGATGCCGTCGCTGCTGACATTGGATATTGACGAGTCGATTCCCTTGGATGACAGAAGCACCATGTCTGCACGTTTGTCATACGAGATAAGGGATTCGATGAATTCCTTGTATTTCTGCGGGATTTCCTCAATCTTCCACTCCTCGGTCTGACCGTTCTGATTGATGAAGCCGCGTGTGGCATAGACCTTTCCCTGGTTCTTGCCACGACCGGAAAGAAATTCAGTCAAGTTCTGAAGTTCAAGTTTGAGATACTGCTGGAGGATGTTGTCGGAATACACGGTGCCGACTTCCAACTTCTTCTGACCTACGGTGATGGTGATGAGTTCCAGACCTGCATCCTTTCGCTTTGCGTTCTGCTCGCAGAGCTCCTTGAGAGCAGATTCATGTATGACCATCCACTGGTTGGGAATGATGATGTGAAGACGTGCGGACAGCGCGTTCTCAAGATATGAATTGATATACTCCGGGGTGGCGTTGCACCCTCGGATCCATTCCTTGACACCCTTGAAGAATACGTTTGATGCGTACACCTCATTGCCGTGGGTCGGGTTCCTGCTGTAGGATATGCAACAGTGATTTCCAAGAGGGCGGGTGTAATCGAAGCGAGGATATACCTTGAACTCCCTCTGCGAGCCGGTCTGCCAGTTGCCTACCATGACATAATTGAAGTTCCTGTCTTCAATGTCAGCGCGTCCAGTTATGTTCCTGTCTGTGGCAAAACGGCAGCGGAGTTCTGAAAGATGCTCCAATCCTGCCACAGACAGCATGCCCTTTATCCCAGCCTTGCAAGCCTTGCTGAGATGCCACTTCGTGTATATGCCCTCCGAGTAGTAATATGAACGTATAGCCTTGTTGATGTATATAGGGAAACTGTCCGGCAAACCTCTTTCTCTCCAGGAGTCCAGCCATTCGGAAATCTTAGGAGATTCCACATACTTGCGGCATACGTTTCCGTTCTCATCTACGCTGTCAATATGCAGCATAGGGCCACGGCCATAGAGGATCTTGCACTGCTTCTCGATGAGTTCCGGAAGCAGACGGTTGGATGAGATCATCTCATCGCTGATGTTCGGATCCAGATTGTCCTGACCGTTTGGCCACACGAAATATCCGCCGATTCCCAGTGGGCCGAGGATCAGGGGAAGGTCGGAACTGCCTTTGCCGGAGGTTGCTTCTTGGGAGAGTGCGGTTTCTCCTATCTGATAGGTGCAGACAAAGTTTCCATGTCGGGTGTAACCGAAATTATTCATACCAAATCACTTTCTTGAGTGTGTAATTGTCGTCAGGGAAACCGATGAAGCGGATGAGGTTGCGATAGCAGGTCTTCGGCTTGCCGTCACTGTCCGAGAACAGGAAGAAATGTTTGCCGTCGATGTCAAACCGGTCTTTAGGCAACGGTTTTCTGCAGGTGCATCCGGAGTAGGTCTTCAGCAGGATTTCTCCTGCAGCAGGTTTCTTCCTGGAGAACGGGAAGAAGACCAGAGAGAAAGTTCCTCCGGTCTTTGACACTGTCTCAGCCTTCGCAATCGCATCTATACCTCTGATGGTTTCCATAGATGCAAAACTACATCGTGTATTACACAAGTGAAAGGACAGGTATTTGCACAAAAAAGGGCAACCCCGAAGGGCTGCCCTGACTGCCGTCAGAAATACAGCGAATGTGTAATAACAATATTAAGCAAACTTGACGGCAGATAATTCTTTTCCGAATCTGCGGATTCCATCTACAATTTTCTGCTTGGTCTTTGGGGAGGGATTGCGGTAGCCGCTGATGTAGTGACCAAGTTGTCTTTGATTCACACCGGTAATCTTTTCCAATCCGGACAGTGTGAGAATGTACGCATATTGCTGAAGAAATGAGGGAATGTCGTTGTAAAACTCGAATTCAGCATCTGTGAAATGCTTGTCCTCTGCAGCAAAATGCTCTTTCATCGCCTCGTAGGATGCCTTGAAATCCTCGATGGCTTCTGCTACGGTCTTGCCTTCCCCTATCAGACCGTATTCCAATGCGTCATCGCCCTCTGCCATATAGGCGGAATATCCGTATGACGACTTTTCTACAAATACCTTTACTCGTACCATACTTTTCTCGTTTTTTGTCAGGGGCTAAAGCTTAACCCCTGACTGTCGCTCAATACTTTTTAGTGTTCCAAATTTTGCTTCTTCCGAAACGTGGTGGCTTGTTTTGAATGTCTTGCCCGTCATCGGGCTGTACCACCAAGGATGGTCTCCATTTCCTACGGGATAGCATCCTGCTTTTCTTAATTTTCTGTGAATTTCGCTGTATTTCATACGCCATTGGTTTGTTATTACTCTACAAAGATACGAAATTCCGTAACAAATACAAAACTTTTTACACTTTTGTTACGGAAAATGTTATCAATTTACGTGCCTGAGGGCTGATGAGAGGTCGGGCTGGGAGTCGAGGCGGGCGAAGAGGTTGCGGTAGAGGTTGTCGAAGCCGTAGGCGCGGAGGTGGATCTTGACGGTGTGGCCGTCGATGGCGATGCCGAGCTTGAGGCTGAGGCGGTTCTTGGAGCGGTCAAGGTACTTCACGCGGATGTAGGTTGCTCCCGGGTAAAGCTGATGGATGAAGGCTGCTTCCTCGTGAAGCTGCGGATCATACTGGTTGCTCATTCCGGCTACCGGAAGAGTCTGAAGGGTTGTAGTGGAGAGCATAACTAAAATAATTAAAAAATCCAGCCTTAGGGCTGCTCTCCACATATTCCTTGCGGCTATGCAGCTGTTCCTTTCGGAGACAGACGCCCGTAGCTGGATAGTTGTTTATATTTCTATTGTAAGTATCCTCGGTCTGAGGTTGCCGCGAATAGAAACCGAATATGTGGAGAGCAAGGGCAAAGGTAGTTATTTTTTCGATTGCTCCAACAATTTTCTGAAATACTTTGATTT
>CAZMNZ010000115.1:0-7393 GCA_964567765.1 uncultured Muribaculaceae bacterium | reverse complement strand
AGGCTTCAAAGGCCTGGCATCTTGGACCAGTAGCACTTTACGAAGAGTTTCAGAAAAGCTGATGCTCTAAGATATACTAATGATCCCTCCGGTGTCATCTCGACAGCGGAGGGATTGCGTCAGAAAAAATAAGCAATTTCAGAGTCTGCACTGATGAATAATATTTGTAGAAAAAGAAGTATATGTTGATTTCAGAAAGAGCGCAGAATATGCCGAGTTCGCCGATCAGGAAGCTGGCGAAGTATGCGGATGCGGCAAAGAGGAACGGGGTGCATGTTTATCACCTCAATATCGGACAACCGGATATCCTGACGCCGGAGTGTGCGCTGGAGGCTGTCAGGAACATTGACCGGAAGGTGTTGGAGTATAGCCCTTCCCAGGGGTATAAGTCTCTCAGAACCAAGATGGTGGGATATTATGCCGAATATGGCATCGATCTTTCGCCGGACGAGATCATCGTGACCACGGGCGGCTCCGAGGCAGTGATGTTCGCCTATATGGCCTGCCTCAATCCAGGTGACGAGATCATCGTGACCGACCCGTCGTATGCCAACTACATGGCCTTTGCCATTAGTTGCGGTGCAGTGGTCAAGTCCGTGAAGACGTCCATCGACGACGGCTTCCGCCTGCCGCCGATAGAGAAGTTCGAGGAGCAGATAACTGAGAAGACCAAGGCCATCCTCATCTGCAACCCTAACAATCCTACCGGATATCTCTACACCCGCAGCGAGATGAACCAGATCCGCGACCTGGTGAAGAAATATAACCTCTATCTTTTCTCTGACGAGGTTTACCGTGAGTTCATCTACACCAAGCAGCCATATATCTCCGCCTGCCATCTGGAAGGCATCGAGGAGAACGTGATCCTGATCGATTCCGTGTCCAAGAGATATTCCGAGTGCGGAATCCGCATTGGAGCGCTCATCACCAAGAACAAGAAGGTGCGTGAGGCTGTGATGAAGTTCTGTCAGGCGCGTCTGAGTCCGCCTCTTGTGGGCCAGATCATCGCCGAGGCTTCGCTCACGACTCCGCAGGAGTATATGGACCAGGTCTATGAGGAGTATCTCCAGAGACGCAATTTCCTTATCGACGGCCTGAACAAGATTCCTGGGGTGTACACTCCGACTCCGATGGGCGCCTTCTACACGATGGTGCGCCTGCCGGTTGATGACGCGGAGAAGTTCTGTGAGTGGTGTCTGACTGATTTCTCATACGAAGGTCAGACCATAATGATGGCTCCTGGTTCAGGATTCTATTCGACTCCTGGAGCCGGTCGTGACGAAGTGCGTCTGGCCTATGTCCTTAACAAGGAGGATCTGGCAAAGGCTCTGGTGGTGCTGGAGAAGGCTCTGGATGAGTATGGACGCCGCTGATTTGGGAATGTTGATAGTAATTGCTATATTTACCACGATATAGATGTCATGCTGGACGTATGACATGTAATAATAAACAGAAGAATTCAATGAAGATAGCAGTAGCAGGAACAGGATATGTGGGTCTGTCGATGGCGACCCTCCTGTCACAGAACCACAGCGTCATGGCTGTGGATATCGTGCCTGAGAAGGTGGAGATGATCAACCGTCGCAAGTCTCCGATCCAGGATGAATATATAGAGAAATATTTTGCGGAAAAGGAACTGGACCTGGTGGCTACTCTCGATGCCGAGGCCGCATACAAGGATGCGGAGTTCGTGGTGATCGCTGCTCCGACCAACTACGACCCGAAGAAGAACTTCTTCGACACTTCAGCTGTGGAGAAGGTTATTGACAAGGTTCTAGAGGTCAATCCGGATGCAGTGATGGTGATCAAGTCCACGATTCCTGTGGGATATTGCCGTTCGCTCTATGTCAGATACGCCCTCAGGTTTGCTTATGACGAGCATCTTCGCGGGAAGAAGTTCAACCTTCTGTTCTCGCCGGAGTTCCTTCGCGAGTCCAAGGCTTTGTACGACAATCTCTATCCGTCCCGTATCATCGTCGGCGCTCCCAAACTGATCGATAATTTCGATGACGAGAACCGAGCAATCGCGATGATCGCAGATTTCGAGGGAATGCAGAAAGCCGCACGCACTTTTGCAGCACTTCTGAAGGAAGGCGCTCTGAAAGAGGATATACCGACCCTTTTCATGGGGCTCAAGGAAGCGGAGGCAGTGAAGCTTTTTGCAAACACATATCTGGCACTGCGTGTGTCATATTTCAATGAACTTGACACCTATGCGGAGGTGAAGGGGCTGGATACTCAGCAGATAATAGACGGCGTGTGTCTCGATCCTCGTATCGGAGCTCATTACAACAATCCATCCTTCGGTTACGGCGGATATTGTCTTCCGAAGGACACCAAGCAGTTGCTTGCAAACTATAATGATGTGCCGCAGAATCTCGTGCGTGCCATCGTGGACAGTAACCGCACACGTAAGGACTTCATCGCTGACAGGGTGCTGCAGATGGCAGGTTACTATGACGACAATGCTACTTATGATGTCAAGAAAGAGACTGGTTGCACGATAGGAGTGTATCGTCTGACCATGAAGTCAAATTCCGACAATTTCCGTCAGAGTTCCATTCAGGGGGTCATGAAGCGTGTCAAGGCAAAAGGTGCGACAGTGATCATCTATGAACCGACCCTCGAAGACGGAACGACTTTCTTCGGCAGTCGGGTGGTCAACAGCCTTGATGAATTCAAACGTCTCAGCGATTCGATCATAGCCAACCGCTACGATTCAGCACTGGATGATGTTGCTGAAAAGGTCTATACTAGAGATATCTTCAAACGTGACTGATGATGGATAACTATCAGTATCATATTTTCTCTCCATACCGTGTCTGCCCTCTGGGGGCACATGTGGATCATCAGCATGGACTTGTCACTGGATTCGCTTTCGAAATGGGAGTGGATCTGTGGTTCAATCCGACTGATGACGGCGAGGTCAGACTCAAGAGCCTGACTTTTGAAGGTGATGTGGAGTTCAGTGTGACTCAGCCAAGCCAGGTGAAGAACGCTGACTGGGGTGACTATGCACGAGGGGCAAAATATGCCCTCAAGAAACGTTTCGAGCTTACACGGGGTATTGAAGGGGGCATCAAGGGAAGCCTTTTTGCACTGGACAAACTTTCAATAGATGATGATCTGCTTGTGGTAGCAGCTGACAATATACTTATGTTCAGTTTCCAGGAGTTTGTGGACTTTGCTCGTGAAAAGGACTCGTCATGCATAATGTGCCATGAACAGCCGAGCATAGAAAGACTTCAGCGTACAGGTGTCGTGGTTCTTGATGAAGATGGAAAGGTCCTGAACATGGTGGAGAAGCCTGTTGAACCTAAGTCGCATTGGGCAGTGCCTCCGTTCTATATCTATCTGCGCAAGGATCTTGACCTGGTTCGTGATAGTGTGGAGAACGGGTGCGGCAAGGATGCTCCTGGCAATCTGGCTCATTATATGGTTGACAACACTCTCATGCATGCATGGAAGATGACTGCAGGACGTTTCGACATCGGCAGTCTTGACAGTTATGAAGAAGCAAAGAAATTATTCGGATGAAGACGACAATACTTGTGACCGGTGCTGCCGGTTTCATCGGCAGCAATCTGGTAAAGGCGATATATCGCCGCTATGATGATGTGAAGGTCGTGGGAATCGACAATATGAACGATTACTACGATCCTCGTCTCAAGGAGGAGAGACTTGCACAGTTGCAGGAATATCTTGATTTTCTGTTCATTAAGGGAAATATTGCAGACAAAGTCTTGATAGACAGGATATTTGCAGAGCATAAGCCCCAGGTCGTGGTGAACCTCGCCGCTCAGGCCGGTGTTCGCTACAGCATAACGAATCCAGATGCCTATATTGAAGCCAACCTCATCGGATTCTACAATATTCTTGAGGCGTGCAGGCATTCCTATGAGCAGTACGAAGGTGGCGTTCTGCATCTTGTATATGCTTCATCTTCATCTGTTTATGGTTCCAATAAGAAGGTTCCGTATTCTACGGATGACAAGGTGGACAATCCTGTCTCGCTCTATGCTGCGACCAAAAAGAGCAATGAACTTATGGCTCATGCCTATAGCAAGCTCTATGATATTCCTTCTACGGGACTCAGGTTCTTCACGGTATATGGCCCTGCCGGCCGCCCAGATATGGCATATTTCGGTTTCACCAACAAACTGGTAAAAGGAGAGAAGATTCAGATCTTCAATTACGGAAACTGCAAGAGGGACTTTACCTATGTGGATGATATCGTCGAGGGTGTGATCCGTGTCATGCAGAAGGCTCCTGAGCGCCGGAAAGGGGAAGACGGACTTCCGCTACCGCCGTATGCCGTATATAATATTGGAAACAGCCAGCCGGAGAACCTTCTGGATTTCGTAGATATTCTTCAGCAGGAACTTGTCCGTGCAGGAGTACTGCCCCAGGATTACGATTTCGAAGCGCACAAGGAACTGGTTCCTATGCAGTCTGGAGATGTGCCTGTGACATTCGCCGACACATCTGCTTTGGAACGTGATTTCGGATTCAGACCCTCTACCTCGCTCAGAGATGGACTCAGGGCATTTGCCGAGTGGTATGCCGGTTACTATAAATGATATAGAGGATGAGCACTCACGTAGTCATAATGGCCGGTGGTATCGGCAGCAGGTTCTGGCCGATGAGCACGCCGGAGCACCCGAAACAGTTCATCGATGTGATGGGTTGCGGGAAGACCATGATTCAGATGACGGTGGACAGGTTTCAGGGCATTTGCCCGATGTCGAACTTCTGGGTGGTGACCAGCGCATCGTATGTAGACATCGTGCGCAGGCAACTCCCGGACATCCCGGTAGGAAACATTCTTGCTGAGCCATGTGCACGTAACACGGCTCCGTGCATCGCTTATGCATGCTGGAAGATTATGTCGGCAGATCCTAAGGCCAATATCGTGGTGACTCCGTCCGATGCCCTTGTGACTGATGTGGATGAGTTCAGAAGGATTGTGGGGCAGGCGCTGAGCTTCACAGCGGAAGGGGAGAGGATTGTGACTCTAGGAATAAGACCTTCCAGGCCAGAGACCGGATATGGATATATCGCTGCAGGAGAGCAGCTTCCAGAGTCGGAAATCTTCGCAGTGGATTCGTTCCGTGAGAAGCCTTCAAGGGAGGTTGCTCTGGAGTATATCTCTGCCGGGAACTATTTCTGGAATGCGGGAATCTTTGTGTGGAATGTGGACACGATCGTCCGATCTATGAGGAAGTTCGCTCCTCAGATCGCTCATAAGATGGATCAGATGGCTCCGTCGTTCGGTACGCGTCATGAAGCGGAGGTGGTTGGAGACATATTCCCGACATGCGACAAGATATCCATCGACTATGCCGTCATGGAGAAGGCGGACTATATATATACCATACCTTCAGACTTCGGGTGGAGCGATGTGGGCACCTGGGGTTCCCTCTGGACGCTGCTGCCTCATGATGGGGACGGCAATGCCGTGGTGGGAAGCAATGTGCATATGTATGACTGCAAAGGGTGTATCGTGCATGCCCCGGATGCGTCGAGCGTCGTGCTGGAAGGTATGGAGGACTGCATCGTGGTGGAGCGCGACGGGCGTGTGCTGATCTGCCGTCTTAGCGAGGAACAGAGAATCAAGGATTTTGAAAAATAGTATTGATATGAAACAATACGAAGAAGTGTTTTTTAGTGTTCTCAGGACTGCTTTGTGGGGGCATCCGCTGAACATCCCGGAAGGATTCAAGGACTGGGGAAAGGTAATGAAACTCGCCAAGACCCAGGCTTTGACCGGACTTGTGGGTGATGTCATGCTGACGACTCCTCAGATTCTGAATTCCCTGCCTGAGCCGGCTGTAGCCATGCTTCAGGAGATTCCTCTGAACAACATGGCGATGCACACCACGCTGAACAACACCCTGATTCTGGTCGTGACCACACTGCGTGAGAATGGAATCGAACCGGTCCTTCTCAAGGGTCAGGGCCTTGCAAGCTACTATCCGGTTCCTCAGCTGCGTCAATGTGGCGATATTGATATATATGTGGGAGAGGAAAATTATGAGAAGGCTTATGATGTGCTGCTTCCTATGGTCTCGGAAATAGATCAGCGGGAGGCTATATGGACGGAAGTCAAGCATTTTCATTGCAAGATCGGTTCAGTACTCTTGGAAGTCCATAGATTCGCTGATGTAAACTTTTCTTCAAGACTGAATAAAATATTTCAGATATATTCAGCTGAAGGGCTTAATAAAAATCTTGTATCTGTGGATTTTAGCGGAACTAAGGTGCTGACTCCTTCGGATGATTTCAATGTGTATTACATCTTTAATCACTTGTGGCACCATTTCATGGCTTCTGGTATAGGATTGCGCCATTTGTGTGATCTTGCTGTGTTCTTGAATACGCACGAAGTAAATAGACAATATCTGAGCAGGATTCTGACTGAAATGAAAGCCATGAAACCATGGCAGTCTATCGGGGCTATACTAGTACAATATCTTGGCCTCCCACAAGAAAAGATGCCTTTCTATGCACCTTTATCGCAGAGGAAAGCAAAGGTAATCGTTGATAGGATATTTGCAGAAGGAAATTTTGGACAATATTCACTTGCTGGACGTAGTAGAACCGATTTCTATCTCTGGGAAAAGACAGTGTCTCTGGCTAATCACATAAAGAGACACGTGTTGTTATTGGCTGTTTTCCCATCTCAGTCTGTGATGCAAATCCTATATACATTAAATACTGGCTTCCGCCAAGTCTTCAAAGACCTGAAAACCAAATCCCGCAAATAACTCCGAATCCCCATAAACCACCTGTCAGCCTCGCTCCGCGGGGCTGATTTATTTCTGCGGTATCATCGACGGCTGCGGGAAGAGTTTGCGCCAAAGGCCGAGCGGCCAGCGGCGGACTGGGATGAGGAGGACCCATAGGGCGGAGTAGGTGCGCCAGATGAGGCTGCGGGAGGTGTAGGTGCGGCCCTTGCGGGTGATGCTGTACATTATGCCTATGACGTTGTCCAGAGTGGCGGTCTCCGTCTGGAGGAGGTTGCCGTCCCCAAGAAGGACCACTCTGTCCGGATGCCTTTCGATGATCCTGTGGATCAGATGGTTGCCTCGGATGTCGCGGACCAGGGCAACGGTTCCTTTGCGAATGTCCTCGTCCTTCCAGGGTCCCAGGGTCATCTGGTCACGCATGTGCACCATGAAGGGATTCATGCTGTTTCCCTTGACAGTGATGGTGACTGTCTTCCCTTCTGAGATCAGTTTGCGGATCTCTTCCATCATGACCGCTTTGTCTATGAGTATTGTCTTTGGCATATTCCTTTGTCGATAACGTCATTTATTGCAAAAATACTGATAAATTTTCCTATCTTTGAAAGTTTTATGGAAAATTCTTACACATATCTCGTGGCAGGTCA
>CAZMNZ010000114.1:0-7516 GCA_964567765.1 uncultured Muribaculaceae bacterium | reverse complement strand
CCTCTTGCAAGAATGAAAATCTTGAGTCCTAACCGATAGACGAACCGACCAAACTTACCATTTTTCACAAATGGACTGCAAAGGTATAAAATCTTTTTAAACTGACAAAATATTTTTACCTTTTTCTCTGCAAAATGCTAATTCTTCTCTTCCGGCTTTGCCCACTCGAATGAATAGATGATGGACTCCACCTGCCTTAGATAATGCCTCTTGTCATATTTAGGCGCATACACGAATCCGAAGAGTTCGATCATCTCCTTGCCGTCAGGGTTGTAGAAGATGTGCGATACGAACGGACCGCCCATATAATCGTTGTGCACTTCCCAGAATCCTCTCATCTGTGCGAAGTCGCGGCCCTTGTATTTCATGTATTCCAAAGACGGACGTGCGAAGTCGGTGATGGTCATGTGAGTATTCTCGAACATTCCCGGAACATTGTCCTTGAGCACTGTGTTGGTGTTCCTGATTATGTTGTCAAGGTCCATCATGTTCTCACCCTCCACGACAGGATACTTGAACATGAGGATGCCCTGCATGGTGAACTGGGTGTCGTATGTGATCCACACGAAGTCATCCGTCTTCTTCTTGAGCTGGTAGCCGGAAGGGAAGTGCGGAGTGCCTCCGAAGATCTGTGTCACTATCGGGCGCAGCTTGAGTTCCTCATATCTGGTTGCGTTGGCGATCACGCGGTCTCTTTCAGCCTGCTCAAGAGTGGCCTTGATCTTGGCACTGTAGTCCATGATGAGTTGAGCCGCTGATTCTGCATTGATGGCATTCACGTAGATCACGCACTGGGGTGCCGCCCAGACATCCTTCTTGAACACGACTCCCGGCTCTGTCACGGTGTTGCTGATGTTCATCACTATTATGTTGCGGTGCACCTGGAACAGGCTTGTGAAGCCAGCAGGGGCCACATTCACCAGAGTGTACAGCGGCTCGCGCTGAGGAAGGTACGGGCACTCACAGGCCAGGGTGTCGCGAAGAGTGTTTCCGACCAGCCCTTCCCAGTCTGCCTTGCCGATGACTACGATGACCTCGCCTGCCTTTCCGCTGATGTTCGGAAGGAGGACCTTCTTCTTTGTCTGTTCGTTGCATGAGATTGCAGCAAGGGCTGCGAGAACGACTGCGATGTACTTTATTATGCGTTTCATATCAATGTGTGTTTATTGTCAGAAGAATCTCAATATGTCGTTTCCGATTGCCAGGAACATGAGTCCGAGAATCAGTATCATTCCTATCATCTGGGTGACCATCAGGAATCTGTCGCCAGGCTTCCTGCCTGTAATCATCTCGTAGATCGTGAAGACTATGTGTCCTCCGTCAAGTGCAGGAATAGGCAGAAGGTTCATCACGGCAAGCATTATGGACAGCAGGGCTATGATGCTCAGAAAGGCATGCCAGTCCCATGCGGAAGGGAATATCTGCCCTATGGCGATGAAGCTTCCCACCGATTTATATGCCTCTGTACTTGGAGTGGCGACGAGCTTCAGGTCCTTGAGATATCCGCCGATTGTGGAGAAAGTCTTTGAGAAGCCGGCAGGGATTGCTGAGAGGAAGGTGTACTCCCTTGTCTGGACTTCTGGAGCCAGGAGATAGACTCCAAGCATTCCAGTGGTGTCCACCTGCATCGTTCTTGTCAGGGTGTCCGCTTGCCTGATTATGGTCGCCAGTACCAGTCCTCCTTTCTTCTCTCCGAGAATCTTCCATGCGTCCTGGACGAACTCCGTGCTCATGCTGTCGATTGCGATGATGCGGTCTCCGCTCTGAAGGCCCGCCTCCTTGTTGAGTGAGTTCTCTGCGACAGACCTTACTATGAAAGGATGGGCAAGGGAGAACATGCCGGGACTCTGCAGAACCTCACCGATCATGTTCTGATCTATATATATATTAAGTGTATCTCCCTGCCTGAGGACGGTGACCCTGTGGGTGTTCTCCCTCACCAGGTCTGCCTGAAGCATGCTGAAGTCTTCGGGAATATATTCGTCGAAGGCGAGAATGCGGTCACCGTTGCGGAAGCCCATCTCGTATGCGAGTTCATTCACATATATGCTGTTGCCCTCATTCTTCAGGTACGATTCTCCCCAGATTCCCAGAATAGTGGAATATACCATCACGGCGAACATGAAGTTGAACAGGACGCCTCCCGCCATGACAAGAAGCCTCTGCCAAGCCGGCTTGGTCCTGAATTCCCATGGCTGCGGTTCGGTCTTCAGATGTTCCGTGTCCATGGACTCGTCAATCATTCCCGCAATCTTGCAGTAGCCTCCCAGGGGGAGCCAGCCGATTCCATATTCCGTCTCCCACTGCGCCGCCTTCGGGAACAGTCTGGCGAACCACCCGGTCTTCGTGCTGAGCAACTTGAATCCTCCCGCATCAAAGAAAAGGAAGAACTTGTCCACCCTGATTCCAAACAGTTTGGCAAAGAAGAAATGGCCGAATTCGTGCACAAGAATAAGTATGCCAAGTGCAAGAATGACCTGAAGTGTCTTTATGAGAACTATCATCTGTGTCTTTTAAAATGATTTCTTTCCGGACAGGCGGGCGATCTTCTCTTCTGCCTTTGCGAGGGTCTCCTCATTGGTCCGGAATATTGCGTCAAGGTCGGGCGATACTGCAAAATCTGCACCAGCCATGCAGTCCTGCACGATGTCCGTAATGTCGTAGAACCCGATCCTTTCCTGAAGGAAGGCTGCGACTGCCGCCTCGTTGGCCGCATTCATGATGCACGGCATGTTTCCTCCCATGGCAAGCGCATCATAGGCAAGTTTCAGCGCAGGGAATTTCTCCTGGTCCGGAGCGAAGAATGACATGCTGCCGAGTTCTGCAAAATTCAGTTTCTTGTTGTCGAGAGTGAGTCTCTGAGGGAAACTGAAGGCGAACTGGATGGCCTCCCTCATGTCCGGATGTCCCATCTGGGCGATCACGGAACCGTCTGCATATTCCACCATCGAGTGGATTATCGATTCCGGATGTATGACTACCCGTATCTTCTCGCCAGGTGTGCCGAACAGCCAGCGGGCCTCGATGATCTCCAGACCCTTGTTCATCATCGTTGCCGAGTCGATGGTGATCTTGCTGCCCATGCTCCAGTTCGGATGGTTGAGGGCCTGGGCCCTTGTCGCCTTGGCTATATCTTCGCGGCTCCATGTGCGGAATGGGCCGCCAGAGGCTGTCAGATGTATCTTTTCTATGTCTGCTCCGGCAGAGCCCATCAGGCACTGGAAGATGGCTGAGTGTTCGGAATCGACGGGAAGAATACGCGCTCCGTGCTTTGCGGCCAGGTCCATGACTATTGCTCCTGCCGCCACGAGGGTTTCCTTGTTGGCCAGCGCAATGGCCTTTCCTGCCTTTACTGCAGCAACAGTGGAGGCCAATCCGCTGAACCCGACCATGGAAGTCAGCACTATGTCGATGTTGTCTCCCGTGACCAGGTCGCATACCGACTGCATGCCCGCGAATACCTTTATATAATGGGGCTCCAGAGCATCCGAAACCTCCTTGTATTTCTCTTCATTGCAGATCACGACCGCGTTGGCGTCAAACTCGATGGCCTGGCTTATGAGCAGGTCGGAACTGTTGTTGGCTGTGAGCAGTTCCACTTCGAAGAGGTCCCTGTGCTGGCTGATGACGTCCAGGGCCTGTCTTCCGATGGATCCGGTGGACCCCAGTATGGCAATTCTTCTCTTTTCCATCTTCTAGAATTTAATGTAGAGGGTCGGGTCAACGGTCTCTCCCTTGTGCCAGAGTTCGAAGTGCAGGTGTGTTCCTGTGCTGACATCACCGGTGTTGCCGACAAGGGCTATCGGAGATCCGGCCGTGACTTTGTCGCCTACTTTCTTGAGAAGTTTCTCGTTATGCTTGTATATCGAAACTATATCGCTCTCGTGCTGTATCTGGATCGTGTTTCCGGCCTCGTCGCTCCATCCGGAGAAGATCACGGTGCCGTCCAGAGTGGCCTTTACCACAGATCCTGCCGGGGCAGTGATGTCTATATATGGATGTATGTTTGCGTCATATCCCTGGGAGACAACGCCTTTGAGCGGGGTGAAGAAATGCAGTCCCTCGATCGGAAGGTCCCTCTTGTTCCTGGCTGATATTCCGAACTCTTCCTCCTCACGGACGACTTCTCTCAGGAGGGAATCCTTGCTGAGAAGGTCGGCTGCGTCGGCCGTGGCTGTCCTGCTTGCCTGTGCGGCATTGATGAGGCTGTCGATCTTCAGCGGCTCCTGTCCCTCGACGACTCTTCTGAGATTCTCGGAATAGAGTTCCCATCTGTAGATCACGTTCTCCAGGGAGTCTATTCTGATTGCGTTCTGAATGGCGGCTCTCTTGGAATGGGCGTCAGGGTATCCCGGGATGAAAGTGCGCACCGGCGTGTATGCGACCACGCAGAATACTGCCGCGCTTAGCATTACCAGGGCGCTGATTATCGCGACTATGAAACTCACTCTGGTGAAATGTGCGCTCCACAGATGCTTGTGTGTCTTGTCGTCCACCAGAGTCAGACGGAAATTTCGGGTTTTCTTTACCTTGTTTTGCTGTGCCATAAAAAAAATAGTAACTTTGTATCTTGATGGACAGGATTATAGGCATAGATTACGGCAGAAAACGTGTGGGCGTCGCAGTCAGCGATCCGCTCGGAATCTTTGCGTCTGCATTAGATACGATACATTCTGCAAAGATAATAGAATATCTTAAAAAATACGCTGAAAATGAGACGGTGGTCCGCTTTGTGGTGGGCTATCCGATGAACACGGACGGCAGGCCTTCCGAAGCGGCCAAGGATGTGGATGTCTTTCTGAAGCACCTTGCCAAGGCCTTCCCTGAAATCCCTGTGACCCTTGAAGACGAGAGGTTCACCTCAGTTCTTGCGCACAGGACGATGATTGACGGAGGCATGAAGAAGCAGGATCGCATGAAGAAGGAGTCTGTGGACAAGATCAGCGCCGCCATCATTCTGCAGAGTTACCTTGATAAAAAGAAATAAGCATATATATGATACTACCGATTTATTTATACGGCTCGGAAGTCCTCAGAAACGAGAACGTGGAAGCCGACCTGAATGACCGCGAAGGCATTTCGAAACTCATAGAAGACATGAAGGAGACCCTCAAGGTGGCTGACGGCTGCGGGCTTGCGGCTCCTCAGGTGGGAGTGAACAAAAGGATCGTGATCGTGGACGGCCGCGATCTGTCCGACACGTACGACTATCTTCACGACTTCTTCCGTGTGATCATCAACCCTGTCGTGCTGGAGGAAAGCAAGGAGACCTGCGAGTATTCGGAAGGATGTCTCAGCGTTCCAGGCGTATATGCCGAGGTGACACGCCCTTCGAAGATAAAGGTGGAGTACTATAACGAGAACTTCGAGAGGGTGGTCGAGGAGTTCGACCGTTTCGCCTGTCGTATGGTGCAGCACGAACTTTCTCATCTGGAAGGCAACCTTTTTGTAGATAACGTTTCGCCGATCCGCCGCAAGATGATCGCCCGCAAACTGCTGGCCATCTCCAAGGGCTCGGTACAGACACGATATAAATCCAAGAGATAGTTATGGGAGCATTTCACGCTTACGACATCAGAGGAATCTACAATGTGGATTTCGACAAGGAGACAGCCTACAAGGTGGGTTATTTCCTTCCTGAACTTCTTTCTGCCGACAAGGTCCTGGTCGGAAGGGATGCCAGGGTCTCTTCTCCGGAGATTCATGAATATCTTCTGAAAGGAATTACCGATGCCGGTGCCGACGTATATGACGCAGGCCTCTGCACCACTCCGATGGTATATTTCGGAACTGCATTTTACGGATTCAAGGCTTCGGTGCAGATCACGGCATCGCACAATCCTGCGGAATACAACGGCATGAAGGTGTCTCGTGAGAATGCCCTTCCGGTGGGCCTGGACACAGGTCTGGGACAGATCCGCGACTGGATCGATGAGGGCCGCCCGTGCACTCCTGCTGCTGTCAGGGGCCAGGTGCATCAGATGCCTCAGATCCGCAAGGACTACCTTGACTTCCTCCTTAAATATAAGGAAGACTGGTCGGGACTGAAGATCGCGATGGATGTGTCCAACGGTATGGCGTCGCTCTTCGTAGACGAGATTTTCGGAGATCAGCCGGCATATATTTATAAGGATATGGACGGACGTTTCCCTAACCATGAGCCGAATCCTCTCATTCCGGCGAATGTCGAGGCTCTCAAGAAACTCGTCGCCGAGACAAAGGCCGACATAGGAGTCATCTTCGACGGCGATGCAGACCGCGTCATGTTCGTCGACGAGAACAGCCGTTTCATCTCGCCCGACCTGATGATTGCCGTGCTCGGACACTATTTCCTCGAAGAAAGGGGAGAGAAAGGATATATACATCAGGACATCAGAAGTTCAAAGGCGGTGGGAGAGTACCTCGCTCCTATGGGCGGAGTCATGAACACCTGGCGTGTGGGACGTGCATATGCAGCCCTGAAACTCCGTGAACTTGACGGAGTCTTCGGCGGTGAACTTGCCGGCCACTATTACTTCCGTGACTTCTTCTACTCTGACAGCGGACTCCTCGCAGCCATCCTCATCCTGAACGTGGTGGCGAAGATGAAGGCTCAGGGAGTTTCTCTCAGCCAGCTCATCGGACGCATCGAAAAATATCAGAACTCCGGAGAGATCAACTTCAAGCTGGACCGCAAGAAAGAGGCGATGGACGCCGTGCGCGACTATTTCATGGCTCAGGAAAAGGCTACGGCCTATATGGACTTCGACGGCTACCGTGTGGAATTCCCTGACTGGTGGTTCAACATCCGTCCTTCCAACACAGAGCCATACCTCCGCTTCCTCTGCGAGGCCACCTCAAAGCAGCTCCTCGACGAGAAGGTCGCCAAGGTCCGCGAGATCATAGCCTCCTTTGGTGGAAAATAGGCGGTGGCGTGCAAGACGCTGATGCTTAGCGTGTTACGCAAAGTGCGTGCTCCCTTCTGGCAGCACGCACTTTGTGTAAATGATTGGCTTGTAATAGGATATGTGTCACCCTATTCCCACTCGATGGTAGCAGACGGCTTCGGTGAAAGGTCGTAGCATACGCGGTTCACCATAGGGACCTCTGCGAGGATGCGGTCTGTGATCTTCATGAGGATCGGCCAGTCGATCTGCTCGATGCTTGCCGTCATCGCGTCGATGGTGTTCACGGCACGGATGATCACCGGCCAGTCGTATGAGCGTGCGTTGTTGCGCACTCCCACTGACTTGAAGTCAGGAACCACTGTGAAGTACTGCCATACCTTCTTGTCCAGACCGGCCTTTGCGAATTCCTCACGGAGGATGGCGTCAGCCTCACGAAGAGAGTGGAGACGGTCACGTGTGATGGCTCCGAGGCAGCGGACGCCGAGTCCCGGACCAGGGAACGGCTGACGGTAAACCATCTCATATGGAAGTCCGAGTTCCACTCCGCACGCGCGCACCTCATCCTTGAAAAGCTGCTTGAGAGGCTCCACGAGTTCGAACTGAAGGTCCTCTGGAAGACCGCCCACGTT
>CAZMNZ010000113.1:0-7609 GCA_964567765.1 uncultured Muribaculaceae bacterium | reverse complement strand
CTGGATCTCATCGCGCAGACTGTCCGGAATCTCTGCCGGGCAGACCTCGCGGCTGTGGCCGTTGTACTTGGCCTCATAATCGAAGAATTCGTTTTCCGTTATGATCTCGATGACAGGAAGAGCGACATATTCCTTACCATTATAATATACGGCACATGTCAGTTCGCGGCCGACTACCGCAGACTCTGCAATAAGCATATTTCCTTCGGAGAAGGCATATTCGACAGCCTTGTCGAAGTCCTCGACGGTCTTGACCTTGGTGACTCCGAAACTGCTGCCTCCGTCTGTCGGCTTGACGAACATCGGAAGGCCGAGTTTCTGCACTGCCTTTTCAGCAAGTCCTTCAAGAGACTCACCCTTACGGATGAACATATCCTCGGCACACTTGACGAAGTCCACGTCCTTGAGGTAACTCTTGCATGAGAACTTGTCGAAGGTCATTGCTGCCACAAAGGCGTTGCAGCCGCTGTGAGGGACGCCAAGCATCTCAAGATAGCCCTGCATGAGGCCGTTTTCGCCGGGGGTGCCGTGCTGCATTATATATGCATAGTCGAACTTCACCTTCTCCCCTGCCACTGTCACTGAAAAGTCGTTCTTGTCGATGACGGGGCGCTCTCCTTCGGGAATCACCACCCTCATGGAGTTCTTCTTTCTGTAGGCCGCAAGGGTCCACCGGCCGAAACGGGCGAAGATTTCATATACATCGAACTTTGCTCCGTCGATTCTGGAGGCGGTGAACTCGCCGCTTCGGCATGAGACTTCCCACTCTGAGGAGTCGCTGCCGTATATTACTGCTATTTTGGTGTAATTCTTCATGATCTTGTTGGGTTAAAGATCCTTCGCTGCGCTCAGGATGACAAGGGAGGGAGAGGGATGACAGGGTTATTCAAAGAAGAAGGAGTCGTCCTCTTCTGCCTTCATTTCCGCATCCGCGTCACTTCCGTCGCAATCCAGGTTGAGGGATATTCCCGGAGGGGCGATGAAACGGTCAGTCTCATACACTCCCAGAGTGCCGTCAGCAAGCACCTTCTTCATGAAGATTCCCCAGATCGGAAGGGCCATGTTCGATCCTCCACCAAGAGCCAGAGATTCGAAGTGCACCTGACGGTCTTCCGCTCCGACCCAGACACCTGCAGTGAGTGACGGAGTATATCCTATGAACCATCCGTCCGACTGGTCGTTGGTCGTTCCTGTCTTGCCGGCGATCTCGCCCTTAAGGCCATACTTGGCGCGAAGTCTGATACCGGTTCCGCTGTTCACCACTCCCTGCATGAGGTTGGCCATCAGGTATGCCGTATATTCGCTGACAGCCTCACGCTTGCGGTTGTTGAACTCGCCCAGGAGATTGCCGTTGCTGTCCTCTATCCGGGTCACGAAGATAGGCTCCACAAATACACCCTTCGACGGGAAGGTGTTGTATGCTGAAACCATTTCATATACGTTAAGGTCAGCCGAGCCTACGCAGAGGGAATAGGTCTCGTCAATATAACTGCCCACACCCATCTTGCGCATCATGTCGGTCATCGCATGAGGGCCGTACTGCTTCATCAGATAGGCCGAAATGTTGTTGGAACTCTTGGTCAGTCCCCATTTGAGAGTCACAGTCTGACCGATCCATTCATCCCTGTCGGTACTCTTCGGTGTCCATGTAGTGTCCTGGACAAGGAAGGTCTGAGGCACATTCACGACCTTGTCGCAAGGGCTCATGCCCTCCTGCATCGCAAGAGTGTAGAGGAAAGGCTTTATGGTCGATCCCACCTGACGTTTGCCCTGGCGGACGTTGTCATATTTGAAGTATCTGTAGTTCGGACCTCCGACATAGGCTTTGATATGGCCGGTGTGAGGCTCTATCGCCATGAAGGCGGCCCTGAGGTGAGACTTATAGTAACGGATGGAGTCGTCCGGAGTCATCACGGTGTCTATATATCCCTTCTTGTTCCATGCGAACACCCTCATCTTCGTCTTCTCGCCGAAACTCTTGCGGATTTCAGATTCGGACGCCCCGTTGTTCTTCATGATGCGGTAGCGGTCGCTCCATCGCCTTGCCTGCTTCATTAGCTGATCCACGAGTTCTTCCGGAACATCGTCCGAGAAAGGCTTGTTCTTCTTCCACCTGAGGTCCCTCCAGAAACTCTTCTGAAGATCCTTGCCGAGATGCTCCTCAACCGCCTCCTCTGCATATTTCTGCATCTTGTAGTTGATGGTGGTGTATATGCGGAGGCCGTCCCTGTCGAGATTGTATTTCGAGCCGTCCGCCTTGAGGTTCTTGTTCAGCCAGCCGTAGAAGCCGTCATTCGCCCACAGAAGAGAGTCCACGACGTAATCCTCATACTGGTAATATGACGAACGTTTCGGCTCCTTGGCGTTCATGGTGCGGCGGAGCATGTCGCGGAAATATGGTCCGAGACCAGCATTGTGGTCCTGCACCTTGTAGGAGAGCTGAATCGGAATCATCTGGACGGAATCACGCACCTGCTCGGTGATGAATCCCGCCTTCTCCATCTGAGAGATCACGAAGTTCCTTCTGGTGAGGGACTTGTCCGGATTCAGAGCAGGATTGTAACGGGTCGGTTTGTTCACCATTCCCACAAGAGTTGCCGCCTCTTCGACCGTAAGGTCTATCGGAGCCTTGCCGAAAAAGGTCTGAGCCGCCGCCTTGATTCCATATGCGTTGCTGCCGAAGAAGACCTGGTTCATATACATGGTCACGATCTCGTCCTTGGTGTAGTTGCGCTCCAGCTTCACGGCGGTAATCCACTCCTTGAGCTTGATCCAGACCATCTTCACCTTCGAACCGCCCGGAATCCTGCTGCTGACATCCTCACGAGGATAGAGGGTCTTTGCCAGCTGCTGGGTGATGGTACTTCCTCCTCCCTGGCTGGAATCACCTCCGAGCAGGGTCTTGAACATCACACGGCCCAGACTCTTGAAGTCTATGCCTGAATGATTATAAAAGCGCACATCCTCTGTAGCCACTGCCGCATTCACAAGATTCGGAGAAAGTTCGTCATATGTCACATACGAGCGGTTCTCGATATGGAAGGTTGTCAGAATCTCGCCGTCCTCAGCCAGCACCTGAGTTGCCAGATTGCTTTCCGGATTCTCCAGTTCCTCGAAGGACGGGATGTCTGCAAAAGCCCATACCAGCAGGATCAGGGCAATCACCAGCGTAACCGGAACCGAGAAAAGGATCCAGAACCACTTCACTATCTTCTTTCTTGTATCTTCTGTCATCGTCAAATAATTTTCCGTTAAAAAATCCACACTGATTTTACCTATAAGGTAAGAGCAGTACAGAACGACAAAAGTAGCAACAAAATTTGGAAAATTGCCCCGATTGTCACTTACTTTGCACATTCTTTTTGAAAAAGAGCCATAAAACCAAGGAGAGTAAGACATGAAGGAAAGCAATCTTGTGATCGTCGAGTCACCCGGAAAAATCGACAAAATCAAAAAGGCACTCGGAAGCGACTATATCGTCAAAGCCAGCATAGGACATATACGCGACCTCGACGAAAGCGGCCTCAGCATAGATGTAGAAAACGGATTCAAACCGGAATATGTTGTTCCCGCAGACAAGAGAAAGGTGGTCGCTGACCTGAAGAAGGCCGCAAAGGAGGCTAAGGCCGTGTGGCTGGCATCCGATGCCGACCGTGAGGGAGAGGCTATTTCCTGGCATCTGTTCGAGACTCTGGGACTCAGCAAGGAAAACACAAGACGCATTGTTTTCCAGGAGATTACAAAACCGGCCATCCTCAACGCCATCGAGAATCCCCGCGAAATCGACATGAACCTCGTGAACGCCCAGCAGGCACGCCGCGTGCTCGACCGTCTGGTGGGATTCGAACTGTCGCCTGTCCTCTGGAGAAAGATCCAGCCGAAACTCTCTGCCGGACGCGTGCAGTCGGTTGCGCTCCGTCTCATCGTCGACAGGGAAAGGGAGATCCTGGCGTTCAACCATGAAGCATATTATAAGGTGGAGGCCCTGTTCCATCCTGAAGGCACAGCGGAGGGAACACTGGTTAAGGCCACCCTAGACAGAAGGTTCCCTGACATGGAGTCCGCTCAGGCTTTCCTTGAAAAATGCATAGGAGCGGAATTCTCCATCTGCGACATCGAGAAGAAGGAAGGAAACCGCTTCCCGGCTCCTCCGTTCACCACCTCCACACTTCAGCAGGAGGCGGCTCGCAAGCTCAGATTCTCCGTAAGCCAAACCATGAGCATCGCACAGAAGCTGTACGAAAGCGGATATATCACATATATGCGAACCGACTCCACCAACCTTTCCGGCCTCGCCCTCGGCACGGCGAAGAAATTCATCTGTGACAACTTCGGAGAGGAATATTCAAAGATGAGGAACAAATGGGGAAAGGCAAAGGGTGCACAGGAAGCGCATGAGGCCATCCGTCCGACCTACATAGATAACACGACCATTGAGGGAACTCCGCAGGAAAAGAAACTCTATGAACTGATCTGGAAGCGCACGTTAGCATCCCAGATGGCAGACGCCCGCGTCCTCAGGACGGACATCAAGGTAGCCTCCGACAAGGGAGAGGAAAAGTTCAATGTCCAGGCAAGCCAGGTTCTTTTCGACGGATTCCTCAAACTATACATCGAAAGCACTGATGACCCGCAGCAGGATGATGAACTGGTTATTCTTCCCGAACTCAACATCGGCGACAGGATGACGGAAAACGGAATCACCGCAGAGTGCAAATATACCGCAGCGCCAGCAAGATACACCGATGCTTCACTCATCAAGAAGCTCGAAGAACTTGAGATCGGACGTCCTTCCACCTATGCACCGACCATCACCACCCTCACCAAGGCAAGGGGATATGTGGTAAAGGGAGACAAGCCTGGAGAGAAGCACACCGTGACCAACCTTGCCCTCAGGAACGGAAAGATAAAGACATCGACAAAGACAGAGACAGTCGGAGCGGAGAAGAGCCGTCTTCTTCCACAGGATATCGGAATGATCGTGACCGACTACCTTGTGAAGAACTTCCCTCAGATTCTGGACTATAAGTTCACCGCCAATGTAGAGGAGGACTTCGACAAGGTCGCTGAAGGGGAACTTGTATGGAACAGCATGATCAGCGACTTCTACGGACCGTTCCATACTACTGTGCAGGAGACCATGAGCAACCGCGAATATAACAACGTAAGCCGCGAACTCGGAGTCGATCCGTCTGATGGACAGCCGCTTGTGGCACGTTTCGGACAGTACGGCCCGTATGTTCAGAAGGGAGACGGAGACAAGAAGCAGTACGCAAGTCTTGCGCCGGGACAGTTGATCGAGAGCATTACGCTGGAAGAGGCTCTGAAACTTTTTGCACTGCCACGCACCGTCGGACAGTTCGAGGGGACAGATATCATCTGCACCAAGGGCCGTTTCGGACCATATATCAAATACGGTGACAGGAATGTGTCGCTCCCTCGCGGAACCGATCCTTTGAAAGTGGATCTTGAAACATGCATCAAACTTATAGCCGACAGCATGAACAACACCAAGGGAGGCATTATTGCCGAATACAAAGACTCTGATATTCAGGTGATTGACGGAAATTACGGTCCGTATATCAAGCATGCCGGAAGCAACTACAGGATTCCGAAAGGAACAGATCCGTCGTCACTTACAGAAGAAAAGTGCAAGGAGATCATTTCATCCTCCGAGCCTACAGGACGTAAGAAAAGACGCAGATAATCTTAAGAATCTTTAATTTTCGACCGCGATTTATTGATAATTTACATTTTATCATTAATTTCGCGGTCGAAATCGTTTTAAATCGTAAGTGTCATGTCTAACGTTTATCAGATCGACCAGATCGATCAGAAGATTCTTTCGTTTCTGGTCAAGAATGCAAGAATGCCGTTCCTGGAAATAGCACGTGAGTGTAATGTCTCAGGAGCCGCAATTCATCAGAGAGTAAAGAGGCTTGAGGCCAATGGTGTAATCACCGGATCCCGTCTTCTTGTCAAACCGCAGGCCCTTGGTCTGAATGTGTGTGCATACGTGAGCGTTTCGCTTTCGGAAGCCAACAAGTATCCTGAGGTAATCGAGGCGTTCAAGAAGATTTCGGAAGTAGTGGAGTGCCATTTCGTAACCGGCAAGCACAATCTGCTGATCAAGATCTATTGTTTTGACCATGACCACCTTATGCAGATTCTCCTGAACACCATCCAGAAGATTCCGTACGTTCAGCAGACCGAGACACAGATTTCACTCGACCAGGCGATCGAGCGTCAGGTGTGGGTGAAGGAGTATCAGAACACAAGTTTCTCGGCAAGCGTCCGGAAGAGCAGGGAAGCGAAGAAGCATCACAAGGAGTAACCCTGTCCAAGAAGCGCCGTCACGGCCCGTGCAAGGGCCAGATCCTCCGGAGTCGTGATCTTTATATTAAGCCTCTCCCCCATTACATAGGAGAGGCTTTTTCCGTATCGGGAAACGACTGATGCATCATCCGTAAAAGCCGTGTCATAAGGCTGGTCATATGCAGCCTTGAGGATTTCAGACTGAAAAACCTGAGGAGTCTGAGCCCCGAAAAGGACGCTTCTGTCGACCTCCTGGCCTTCGATCTGCTTCCACACATCTTTCGATTCGGAAGGAGCCAGGACCTTCATGGTATCGACACAAGGAACCACCGGTATCACACCAGGACACCCTTCGGCACGGTCAAATAGTTCGCGGACCTTTGCCGGAGTGATCAGAGGGCGCACCCCGTCATGTACGGCGGCAAGAGCACCGTCCGGAATCCTTGCAAGGGCATTCCGCACCGAATGGAAACGCGTTATTCCTCCCTTGACAAGAATCTGAGGGCAGATGAAATTGTGTTTCAGACAGTAATCCTTCCAGTAGCCTATGAAGTCTTCGGGAAGCACGGTCACCACCGATATGCCCGGACACGCTTCAAGAAAGACCTCGATGGTCTTCTGAAGGACAGCCTTTCCGTCCAGTTCCAGAAACTGCTTGGGCCTGTCAGCGCCCATTCTCGTGCCGCTCCCCGCAGCCATGATGATGACATATTTCTTTCTATCCATAACCGTGTTTTAACCGGAGACAAAATTAACATTTTTTTGTCTTCGTTATTGAGATATATTTTGTAATTTTACGCCCTGTTTGGATTAACCGAAAAATTGCACTTAAGAAATATGGGATTTTCATTTTTGACACAGGAGATCGCAATGGACCTCGGCACAGCGAACACGGTCATCTTCCAGAATGACCAGATCGTGCTGGACGAGCCGAGCATCGTGGCGATCGACAACAATACAGGCAAGGCGATCGCCTTGGGACAGAAGGCCAAACTGATGCAGGAAAGGGAGAATCCCGGCATCAAGACCGTGCGCCCGATGAAGGACGGCGTCATCGCGGACTTCAACGCCGCGGAGATGATGATCAGGGGCTTCATCAAGCAGGTGAACAGCCGACGCAGATCTATCTTCACACCGAACATCAAGATGGTGGTCGGCATTCCTTCGGGAAGTACCGAAGTGGAGATCAGAGCCGTGCGTGACTCATCGGAGCATGCAGGAGGACGTGACGTATATCTGATTTTCGAGCCTATGGCCTCAGCCCTCGGTATCGGTCTCGATGTGGAGGCGCCTA
>CAZMNZ010000112.1:0-7623 GCA_964567765.1 uncultured Muribaculaceae bacterium | reverse complement strand
TCCATGCCGGTCACTTCAAGGGCTTTCATAAGGTCCCATGCATTGTTCTTAGTGCGGGAGGTCGTGCCGAATCCGGGCATTGTAACGCCGATGATTCCCTTGCGTGAGCGTCCGGTCCTGTCAAAGGCAAGAGCGGCAACAAGCAAGGCCAGTGTGCTGTCCAGCCCTCCGGAAATGCCGATGATGACGCTTTTGCAGTTGATGTGTGATATTCTTTTGGCGAGGGCTGAGACCTGTATTGCCAGGGTGTCACGACATCCTGCCTCCATCTCTGCTTTCGGGAGGAATGGTGACGGCTCAACATATCTGTAGAATTCCTTTTCAAAATCGGTCTCTGCCGTGTATCCGAGATCGAGGCAGTACGTCGGGACAAGTCCTGTAGAAGAGGAGTTACCACGTGTGTTTTCGATCTCTTCAAGGTCGATATCCGCAACAGTCAGAGAAGATTCAAGGAACCTTTCGTTTTCCGACAGCAGGTTTCCGTTTTCCCAGATGGATGCATAGCCAGCATATACGTTGTCCTGAGTTGATTCTCCCGTGCCGGCTGAGGCATGTATATATGCTGTGGAGGTCATGCTGCTAAGATGTGCCAGACAGTTCTTGACTGTCTTGTGACTGCCGAGGGTCTCGATGTCTGCACTCAGATGAAGAACCATGTGTGCGCCGGAACCGATGCTCAGGGATGATTCCGGAACGGTCACGTCCTCTCCCACTTCAATCGCAAATATTCCCTTTCCTATCTTGAAATGCAGGTCCGGAGATATCTCGCATTCCTGTCCCGCATATGTGATGACGTCGTAGTCGGTGAGATCTGCGCCAGAAGCAAACCAGCGTCTGTTTTCTGCGGAGATACAGGTCTTTGGAACTATGCCGGCCACCCTGCCGTCCTTTATGACGACAGCGCAACTGTACAGTTTACCGCAGACAGGGACCGGTGCTCCCACCACAACGGCCAGGTCCTTCCCGGATGTGAATTCGGCGATCCCGGCAATCCCGTCTTCCGCTGACTTGGTGAGCCGGCGGTTGAAGAACAGGTCGGCGCATGTGGCTCCGGTCACGGATAATTCCGGAAACACTACAACTGCTGCCTCTTTGCCGGCCGCTTCTTCGATAAGTCTGCATATCTGGGCGACATTGTGTCCGACAGAAGCCACTCTGACTTCCGGTACTGCTGCCGCTACTCTGATAAATCCGTAATCTTTCATCTCTCTGTGTTTATGTCGGTGACGTTTTTCCTGGAAAAGTGTTCCAGGTACCCTGGAAATCCAGGGTATCTGGAACGATTTCGCGGTAAAAGTGTGACCACTGCAAAATAAAAGGACAGCCGAAACTGTCCTCTCATCCTATACTAAAGTTCTTCAAAGTTCACATCAGAAAATTTAGCTTCGGCTCCACCATCTTTCAGGCAGTTTGTCCTGATGTACTGAATGACCTCTTCAAGGCCCTCCGCAAACTTCTCGAAATCTTCCTTATACAGGAAAATCTTGTGCTTGTCGTAAGCGAAATGGCCGTTTGTGTCCACCCTGCGCTTGCTTTCAGTGATCGTCAGGTAGTAATCGTTGCCCTTTGTGGCCTTGACGTCAAAGAAGTATGTACGCTTTCCAGCTCTTACAGGTTTTGAATATACATCCTCACCTGTGCGGTCCTGAGCATTTGCTCCATCGTAATCCTCACTATACATATCTTGTCTTTTTTTAGTAAATCTTTACAAAGTTAGAGATTTTTCTGAAAAATGAATGTATCTTTGTGGAAATTTTACGGAAAATTATGCTTAATAGAAGAATTCTCAGGATAAAGGCCTTTAAAACGCTCTACGGCAGTGTTTTGTCAGACAATATGTCATTGCCGCAGGCAGAGTCACAGCTCGAACTCTCATGCGAGGCGACCAGAGACCTTTATATCTATATGCTTGGAATCGTTTCCCCTTTGACTGCCATCGCCCGTGACAGAATAGAAGCGGCTAAAGCTAAGTTCAATCCGACCGAGGAAGAGAAGAATCCTAACATGAAGTTCGTAGAGAATGCCTTGGCGACACTTCTGGATCAGGATGTGGATTTCAAGAAGGTATTTACGAAGAAGAAGTTCGGTTGGCAGCAGTATGACCTTTTTCTCAAGAAGGTCATGTCTTCGGTTGTGACCAAGGACTATTATGCTGAATATATGGCATCAGAGGAGAGGTCTCTGGCGCAGGACTGCGAACTCTTTACCAGAATCTTCGAGGAGGAATTCGTTGATAGTGAAGAACTTGAGGCAATTCTTGAAGAGAAGTCCCTGTATTGGTACGAGGACCTTCCATATGCTCTGACCTGGTGCTGCAAGACATTCAAGTCTTTCGCTAAGGGCGAGGGATTCAGCATGCCGCCGCTATATCAGAGCGAACTTCTTAAGGGCGAAGGAGTTGAGAGCGACAAATACTTTGTCAGGAAACTTCTCCAGTCTTCATATGCCGGATATGAGAAGTATTCTGCGCTGGTTGCTGATTCAGTGACAGGCTGGGAGAAGGACAGACTCTTTTCGACTGACGTCGTCCTCATCGTGATGGGTCTTGCCGAGACAGTCAATTTCCCGACTATCCCAGTCAAGGTCACCATCAACGAGTATGTGGAGATTGCCAAGCATTTCGGTACCCCTAAGAGCCGTTCGTTCGTCAATGGCCTTCTTGACAAACTGGTTCAGTCTTTGACAGAGGAGGGACAGATCGTTAAGGAAGGCAAGGGCCTCCTCTAATGGTATAAACAATTAAAAATCAAATAGAAATGAATTTATTCGCACTTTTACAGGCTGCTCCGGCAGCTCAGCCTCAGGGAGGCGGTTGGTCAATGTGGATCATGCTTGCTCTTATTTTTGTGGTGATGTGGTTCTTCATGATCCGTCCGCAGAGAAAGCAGCAGAAGGAACTTCAGAATTTCCGTGACTCTCTCAAGAAGGGTGATAAGGTGGTCACTATCGGCGGAATCTACGGAACAGTTTGCGAAATCAAGGAAAACAACGTTCTCATCGAGGTGGACAACAATGTGAAGATCCGCGTGAGCAAGAACGCCCTTGTGAAGGATTTCACTGAAACCGTACAGTAACAGCGCTGAATGAGAGACACTCCTCATAAGCTGCTTAAAGCATTGAATTTCAATAGGAGAGACTGGGTAGTACTTCTGCTGGCTCTCCTGTTGGCGTTTAGTATATGGCTTATACACAACCTGTCTCTCAGATATAACGATTATCTCAATGCCTCTGTCATTGCCGTATGCAGCATCGACGGGCATTCGGAGACTTCCGCCAACAGGTGCGAAGTCATGGCAAGATGCCGGACAACAGGATATAATGTCCTGAAATACAACAGGAAGGCGAAGCACGGCTCAAAGAAGGTAACATTCAGCCCTGCTGTGATGAAGCATGACAGGGATGATATCTATTATGTGACTTCCGCTGATCTTCAGGAATATGCTCACTTGATTTATGGAGACAATGTGACGGTGGAGTACTTTGTTTCAGATACTCTTTTCTTCCGGTTTCCTTATCAAGACAGCAAGAAGGTGCCTGTGAGCATTGTGTCTTCCTTGTCATTCAGACCACAGTACATGGGCTACGGTACTCTTGAGTGTGTGCCTGACAGTGTGGTGATCTATGGTGAAAGGAATAAGCTCGAATCCGTGTCCAGGGTCTATACCGCACCGGTGAAGCATTCGGATCTTCACGAGGATATCCGTGGACTTGTCAATATTGAAAAGATAAGGGGCGTCAGGATGTCCGTATCGGAAGTGCACTACTCTCTGGATGTCACACGCTATGTCGAGTTTTCTGGAAGGAGACCGGTAACTCCTGTCAATGTGCCTCCCGGAAAGGTCATGAAGGTGCTCCCGTCTTATGTCGATGTCACCTGGAAATGTGTTTTCCCGATGAACAAGGACATGCAATCAGACATGGAACTTGAAGTGGATTATAATGATTTCGTGAACTCATTGAGCGGGAAGTGCATGGTCAGGCCGTCTGAACTTCCTGATGGGGTGATATCCTGTCAGACAAGTCCGGAAGTGGTGGATTGCGTTCTGGAGGACATGTGATGATGGTCTGTGTCGTGACAGGAGGAATCGGGAGCGGGAAGTCCACTGTCTGTTCCATGATGAACAGGATTTATGGATGTCCGGTCTATGATGCGGACAGCAGGGCTAAGAGATTGTATTCCGCCCGTCCCGCACTTCTGGAAGAAATTGAACGGACCCTGGGTCTTGTTCTGACAGATGCAGAAGGGAGGTTCCTGCCTTCGATACTGGCCGGCAGGATCTTCAATGATCCCTCTGCCTTGAAGAGGGTGGAAGATATTCTCTTTCCGGCTCTTCTGGATGACTTCAATCAGTGGAAGTCTGGATTCGAAGACTCAGATTTTGTGGTTTTTGAATCTGCTACCATTCTTGAGAAGGAATTCTTCAATGGCTTTGGAGACTGTGTGCTGCTTGTGGATGCACCTTGCCGGGCAAGAGTGAATAGGGCTTCTGACCGTGACAAAGTCCCGGCAGATGTAATAGTTTCCCGCATGGATATGCAGCCTTTGATGAACAGGATATCCGATGGGTTGAGAGATGATCGTGTGGATTTTGTCATGGTCAATGATTCGTCATTGTCCGCCCTTGAACTGAAGGTTCGGGAATTTGTTGATAATTTTATACTAAAGAAGAATTGATATGAAAACAGATCTGAGCAAGGTTCTGGCGATTTCCGGCCAGAGCGGATTGTATAACTATGTTTCACACTCCAGGACAGGAGTGATCGTGGAGTCTCTTGCAGACAAGAAGAGAAGCAATGTAAGTGCTTCCGGCAAGGTTACTTCTCTTGCTGACATCTCCATCTACACTGATGAGGAGGAGGTAAAACTCCAGCAGGTGTTCCTTAATATGAAGGAGGTTCTCGGTGATGCTGATGCTCCAACTTCAAAGGCAAAGCCTGAGGAACTCAAGGCTCTCTTCGAGAAGGCTCTTCCTACATATGACCGCGACCGTTTCTATGTTTCGCACATGAAGAAGGTGGTTGACTGGTATAACGCACTCAAGAACCACGCTTCACTTGATTTCGTTGAGCTTGAGTCTGAAGATGCAGAGGCTTAGTTCAATAACCTTGGGCTGTTCCAAGAACAAGGTTGACACAGAACACATCCTTTCCCAGGTGGAAGATCTCTATGAGATTGTTCCTGAGGGGGAGGATATTCCCGTTGATGTCCTTCTGCTCAATACATGCGGATTTATAGGAGATGCCAAGGATGAGTCTGTCCAGGCGGTGCTTGAGGCTGTTGAGAGGAAGAAGGCCGGGGAAGTCGGAAAGGTCATCGTATTCGGTTGTCTTTCACAGCGATACATGAATGAACTGCCTGATCTGATTCCTGAGGTGGATGCATGGTTTGGAGCGCGTGAGTTCGATCCTGTCATCAAGGCTCTTGGAGGCGTCCCTTCCGAGTCTAAACGCGTCGAGCGTTATCTGACCACTCCGTCACATTATGCCTATCTGAAGATATCGGAAGGATGTGACCGCAGATGCTCGTATTGTGCCATCCCATTCATCAGAGGTGCACATAAGTCTGTGCCTATGGAGGATCTGGTAGAGGAAGCACGGAGACTGGCCGACAAGGGAGTCAAGGAACTTATCATCATAGCGCAGGACACTACATATTATGGGCTGGACCTGTATCGTCGTCGTGCACTTGCGCAGCTTCTCCAGAAACTCTCTGAGGTTGACGGCATCGAATGGATCAGGATCCATTATTCCTATCCTGCCGCTTTCCCTGATGACGTCCTGGATCAGATGGCCGAGAATCCGAAGGTCTGCCGATATATGGATATCCCTCTTCAGCATATCTCGGATAAGGTGCTGGACAATATGCACAGGAATGTGACCGGACAGTGGACCCGTGACCTGATCAGCAGGATGCGTGAAAGGGTTCCGGGTGTAGTTCTCCGTACTACCATGATTGTAGGACATCCTGGTGAGGGCAAGAAGGATTTCGAGGAACTTCTTCAGTTTGCATCAGATGCTCGCTTCGAGCGTCTCGGTGCTTTCAAGTATTCCGAGGAAGAGGGCACTTATGGTGCCGATAACTTCAAGGACAGCATAGCTGCGAAGACAAAGCAGGCTCGTCTCGATCAGTTGATGACCCTCCAGAGTGAGATCTCACTGGCATTCAACCAGTCCCGTGTGGGCTCTGTCATCAAGGTGATCGTGGATGATTTCAACGACGGAATATTCGTATGCCGCAGTGAATTCGAGAGTCCAGAGGTCGATGGTGAGATTCTTGTGAAATACGATTCTTCGGTTGAAGTCGATCCATATTCGCTTGTAGGTGAGTTCATCACGGTCAGGGTGACGGGAGCCGACGAATATGACCTTATAGCAGAAATCGTGAAAATCTGATGAACATGAAACGTATATTCCCATACATTCTGTCTCTTTCACTCCTGCTCGCTTCTTGCGGCCCTAGCAGGTATGCCGTGCAGGTGGAGATGAGACATCCTTCCAAGTCGGGTCTGGAACTTACAGGCAAGAATCTGTCGGTGGTTTATCTCACTGATGAAAATGCATCATCTGACCTTTTCGATGCCTCCATGGCTGACGGTTTTGCCTATGCACTTGAAAAGGATTATGGTACAGGAGAAGGCAGTGTGGGAGTGTACAGCATGGAACACATGGGAGGACAGTATTCCCATAAGGATACACTTGTCAATCTTCTGCTTGACACAGGGGCGGATGCAGTCTTTCTGTTCGACAAGACTTCTCTTGACAAGGTAAACGAACAGATGACCAGGTACACGCTCCGTCTCTACTGTTTTGATGCAATGAACAAGGATGAAAATGTATATACATTCACCGGAAGTTCGATAGCAGAGGGAACAGAGGATAAGATTTCTGAGGCTGCCTGGGAGGTCGGAATTACTGTTGCCGGATCGTTCAAATCACAATGGAAGCACGAACAGTACTCGATCATCTATTATGGCAGTCAGAAATGGTATGATGCCTTGGATAAGGCAGAGGCCTATGAGTGGAAGGCTGCCATGGATATATGGATGGGACTTCTTGACACGTCAAACGTCCTTAAACGTGCTTGTGCAGAATACAACATCGCGGTCGCATGTTATATGCTGGCAGACTATCACCTTGCGTCGGAATGGCTGGACCGTTCTGATGCAGATAATCCTCTTCCTTTGTCCGAAGCGCTTCGCAAGAGGATTGATGCGAGGAAATAGATTACCGTTTCAAGGAATAACCTTCTCCCGGATTTATACCGATTCCCATTATCAGGTTATGTCTGTGCTTGACAGAACTCAGTCGATAACCGAAGTTCAGATATATGTTTTTTGACAGACGGGCCTTCAGGTTATATAAACTGTAAAGACCTTTTATGTCCGGTCCGGTCTTGATGAAGTTGTAGCCAAGACCTATGTTTATTGAAAAGAAAGGCATGATGAATTCCCCTCTGAGCGATATGCCGGCTGCTGTCTGTTTATTTATTCCCGGAATCCTGTAACTTGATATTGCTTTGGTTTCTTTGTCCGTTTCAATGTCATATAAGTTGGCGCTCCTGTCAACCTGAAGGTCCAGTGCCGGACCTGTCATGAAATATCTGTTGAGCCTGTACAAAGGATT
>CAZMNZ010000111.1:2922-7641 GCA_964567765.1 uncultured Muribaculaceae bacterium | reverse complement strand
ATGCTTTAATTTATGGATGGTTACAGACATAGAATAATGGATAGCCTGCTTGAAAAGAAATTGCAGGCAAAGGGAGCCGTACTGATAGAAGGCCCCAAATGGTGTGGAAAGACCACAACAGCAGAGGAGGTTGCAGCCAGCAAAATATTGTTGGCTCGAACTGATGTAAAGAACAATTTCAAAAGTCTTTTGGAAATAGATACAGATGCTGCTTTATCAGGAGATACACCTATGCTTATTGATGAATGGCAAACCGTACCCAAGTTATGGGATGCAGTAAGATATACCGTTGATCATCGTCGCAAAATGGGGCAGTTCATTTTAACAGGTTCTGCTGTTCCCGACAAGGAGGCTGAAGAGGAAAGAGAACATTCCGGAACAGGACGCTTTGCTTGGCTGACAATGCGACCTATGACATTATTTGAGTCTAGGGAGTCAAACGGGACGGTTAGTCTTGGCGATTTGTTTACTTCTCCAGAAAAGATATTGGAGAAGAATGAACTTAAATTGCAAGATATTGCTTTCTTGATTTGTCGTGGTGGTTGGCCTATGGCTGTTGGATTACCCAAAGAGGCGGCATTGGAACAGGCGTTTGATTATTACGATGCGGTAACCAAGGAAGATATAACCAAAGTTGATGGAGTCAAACGAGCTTCAGAGCGGGTGCAACGTCTGATGAGAGCATATGCCCGACATCAGGGAACACAAGCATCTATTGCAACATTAAAGGAGGATCTGAAGAATAATGACACTGCAACACTTGATGATGACACAATAAGTTCTTACCTCGAAGCTTTGAGAAAAATATTTGTGGTAGAAGATATGCCGGCTTGGAATCCGAATCTTCGTTCAAAAACTGCAATTCGTACAGCAGATACGCGCTATTTTGTTGACCCATCTATCGCAACGGCCGCATTAGGTTTGGGACCTGCAGATTTAATGAACGACTTGAAGACAATGGGCTTTTTCTTTGAAGCAATGTGTGTGAGAGATCTACGTGTGTTTGCAGAAGCATTAAATGGCAAAGTGTACCATTATCGAGATAAAAGCGGTTTAGAATGTGATGCAGTTGTACATCTTCGTAACGGACAGTATGGACTTATTGAAGTCAAACTCGGAGGCGAGACCTTGATAAACGAAGGTGTAGAAACACTGACTTCATTAGCCAAGCAGATTGACACTACACGTATGAAAGCACCTGCTTTTAAGATGATATTAACGGCAACAGGCGAACATGCCTATCGTCGCCCCGAAGATGGAATTTACATTGTTCCAATAGGATGTTTGAAACATTAACTCAATAACAATCTGGTTTCTTTGACCGAAAAGAAAAGACGCACCTGCGACCAAGAATCACGAGTGCGTCTTCATATTATAAATCAGGAATTATGCGAGTTTGCGGGCGCCGTCGCTGATCACTACTGGGATTTCGATAGGCTCGTGACCATATTTCTCTGCGAAGGAAGCCTTTGCCTTGGCGATGAATGCATCGTAGAGTTCAGCCTTCACAAGGTTGATTGTGCAGCCACCGAAACCGCCACCCATGATGCGGGATCCTGTCACGCCGCACTCCTGAGCCACTGTAGCCAGGAAGTCAAGTTCTTCGCAAGACACTTCATAATCCTTGGACATTCCCCAGTGGGTCTCGTACATGCGTGCGCCGACTGTCTCATAGTCACCCTTTTCAAGAGCGTCACATACGTCAAGGACTCTCTTCTCCTCACCGATCACATAACGTGCGCGGAGATAGTCTTCCTCAGAAATCTGATCCTTGATTGCCTCAAGCTGGTCCATAGTGGCTCCGCGAAGAAATTCCTGACCGAGAACCTTTGCAACACGCTCGCAAGATGCGCGGCGGTCGTTGTATGGTGATCCCACGAGTTCATGCTTTACACGTGAGTTAAGGAGAACAAGTTTGTAGCCGTGCTGCTCAGGATCGAATGGGAAATATGCGAACTCCATAGAGCGGCAGTCAAGACGCATGAGGTTGCCTGCCTTACCGAAAACAGAAGCGAACTGGTCCATGATACCGCATTTCACACCGCAATAGTTGTGCTCGGTGCTCTGACCGATGCGTGCAAGTTCGAACTTGTCGATTCCGAGGTCGAAGAGATAGTTGAGAGCAAAAGCGAATGTGCTTTCAAGAGCCGCTGATGACGACATTCCTGCTCCGAGAGGAACATCACCTGCAAACACAGTGTCGAAGCCTGCGATAACACCGCCTCTCTTCTGGATTTCGCGGCATACTCCGAAGATATAGCGCGCCCAGCTCTGTGTAGGTGCATCCTCCTCATTCAGACCGAACTCACAGTACTCGTCAAGGTCAAGTGCAAAAGCACGTACTGTTGCAGTACCGTTGAGTTTGATTTCAGCAATCATACCCTTGTCGATTGCACCAGGGAATACGAATCCACCGTTGTAATCAGTGTGCTCACCGATAAGGTTGATACGTCCTGCAGACGCAAAGAATTCACCCTCAGTATGGAAAAGGGTCTTGAATTTTTCAACAATTCTCTGTTTCATTGTTTGTATATTTTAGTGTTACTATTTTCACGTAAAAATCTCTCAAAGTTAACAATAACTGCTAATATTGCAATATATAAAGCTACACCAATCACAAACCAAATTGAATGTCAATCGATTACATTTATAGACCTACGGCCGGTGGAGCAGGTCTAAGGGATTTTAAGGACTATGGGACAGTGATCACTGACACCTCCAAGGTAGCGTGGTCCTGAATATGTTCTGAGAGGTTTTTCTCCGGGATGACGGCGTTCGCGGGTCATCAGAAAAGGAATCCGGAATATTTCAACACGACTTTCACGGGCAACAGCAGAACTCACCCAGAACATGTCTATAAGATTCCATTTTCCCTCATATCTTATGGTCCCTTCCCCCTTTCGGAACAGTTCGTCACAGGCGTTCTCCAGCGCTCCATCCAAAAGAGAAAACTGAGCGGCATCAGGAGTATCATTGAAATCCCCCATGGCAACGATTCCACCATATCCGGGCAAAGATGACGAAGCCTCATAGAGCGAATCACATACAGAACGCAAGGTACGCATCACGGACTCACGACGCTGATCAGATCCTTTTGATCCGCCGAACTTGGACGGATGATGATTCACAACATAATCAAACACTCTCCCGTCAGTCTTCCTACGCAATTTGACACAAAGAATGTCTCTCGTTGCCATTTCTTCTCCATCATATAGAGGTGTCACATATGACCGGGATACAATTTCAAAGACATCAGAATGATAAAGAAGGGCCACATCAATCCCCCTTCTATCACCAGAGTCCTGATGAACTAGCCTATAATCATGCTTACGAAGACCGGTAGACGAAAGAAGACGACTGAGAACTGACCTGTTTTCCACTTCCGCCACCCCTATCACATCAGGCATCCTCCCGCATTCATCACCGATCCAGAATAAAGCCTTTGCTATCGACCGACATTTCTCATAGAACCTACTTGAAGTCCATCTGCGTTTTCCTTCCGATGAAAATTCAGCGTCAGACTCCCCTGCCCCACCATCCGTATAGTCATAAAAATTCTCCAGATTCCAGAAAACAACCACATTACCTTTCCCATCTTCAGCACTGGCAGGACACACATTCAGACCTAAAATCAGTAAAATAAACAACTCTCTCATTATTAAATATTTATAATATTATAATTATCTTAGATTTATATAATTTTATCTTTTATTACATATCAAAAAAACGCGATACAGGTACGACTATACCTATATCGCGTTGTAGAACTCTTCCTTTCGATCTACGGCGTCCAGACTTGTAAAAGCAGAATAAATCCGCCCAGATAAAAACTATACGTTAAAGAGGAAGTGCATTATGTCTCCATCCTGCACCACATACTCCTTACCCTCCACACCAAGTTTTCCAGCGGCTCTGCAAGCCGATTCAGACTTAAGTTGTTCGAAGTCCTCATACTTGATGACTTCGGCGCGTATAAAGCCCTTTTCAAAGTCTGTGTGGATGACTCCGGCCGCCTTAGGAGCCTTATCTCCCTTGTTGATGGTCCACGCACGGCACTCATCAGCACCAGCAGTGAAATAAGTACGGAGATTAAGAAGAGAGTATGCACTCTGAATAAGTCTTACGACTCCTGATTCTTCGAGACCCATCTCTTCGAGGAACATCTGACGTTCCTCATAACTTTCCAATTCCGCTATATCTGACTCGATCTTGGCTGCAATGACGAGAATTTCAGCATCCTCATCCTTGACTGCCTCACGAACCTTTTCCACATATTCGTTGCCTGTCTTTGCAGATGCCTCATCTACGTTGCACACATACATCACAGGCTTGTTTGTAAGGAGGAAAAGCTCTTTTGCAAGCTGTTCCTCATCCGGATTTTCAGGCTTCACCGTGCGGCAGGATTTACCCTGCTCAAGAGCAGCCTTATACCTTACGAGAAGGTCGAAAAGTTTCTTTGCGTTCTTGTCTCCTCCTGTCTGAGCCTGCTTCTGCACCTTTGCAAGACGGTTTTCCACTGTCTCAAGATCCTTGAGCTGAAGTTCAAGGTCTATGACTTCCTTGTCACGCACAGGATCGACTGTTCCGTCCACATGCACGATGTTAGGATCGTCAAAACAACGAAGAACATGAAGAATCGCATCTGTTTCCCTGATATTTGCCAGAAACTGGTTGCCGAGGCCCTCACCCTTGCTTGCACCCTTTACAAGACCTGCAATA
>CAZMNZ010000111.1:0-2912 GCA_964567765.1 uncultured Muribaculaceae bacterium | reverse complement strand
TAAAGTTTCTGTGGTAGAATTTTATCTATCAACTCAAGTCTCTTATCAGGAACTATAGTTGAACCGATATTAGGCTCAATAGTGCAAAACGGAAAGTTTGCACTTTGAGCCTTACCGGAACTTACACAATTGAATAATGTCGATTTTCCGACATTAGGAAGTCCTACTATACCACACTTAAGTGCCATAGCCTAGAAGAAACGTGCGCGGTTATCCTTAACGTCAGCGTCATCCATCATGGTTGGAACAACCATCTGGGTAGCGTACTGAGTCATCTGAGCGTCACGGTTCTTTGCGTCATCCTCTGTGAAGAATGCACCTGTGTCGCGACCTGTAACCTTATAAACGTAAACTCCTACGTTACCTACAACCGGACCGCATACCTTGCCATCCTCAGCAACAGAAGCCGCACCGATGAACTTAGGATCGAGACCCTGTGAAGTGAGTGAAGAGAATGCAACGCCTTCCTTGGTGCTAACAGTCTTGCCAAGTGCCTCGGCAACTGCTGCGAGATCCTCAAGACCTGCTATCTTCTCAGCCACCTCAGCTGCCTTCTTCTCACCAGCCTTCTGGTTGTAGAGAAGGTTGCTGATCTGTGAAGAAACCTCAGCCACCGGAGTGTATCCTTCCTTATGGATTCCCTTGAGGGCTGCGATGATGAAGTAGTTGTTGTTTACAGTGATGATGTTTGAAACCTGGCCTTCCTTAGCCTCGAACGCCCATCTTGTAACCTCCTTGGTGTTCTCTACTGATCCAAGTCTGTCAGCGCTCTCAAGCATCTTGTTCACAGGGTGAGCGTAGAGTCCTTCCTCAGAAAGAGTCTTCTGGAAGTTCTCATACTTGCCTGCTGACTTTGTTGCGAGAGTGTTAGCCTTAGCATAGAATCCGTTCACGGTCTCCTTTCCGGCAACAGCACCCTTCTCAAGGATAGCCACCTTCTTTCTCTCGACTGCATCCTTAGTGTCAAGAACCTGAAATACAAGACCGTTCACAGTAACCTTTGAACCCTTCTTGGCAACCATTACATCCTCGAAACCAGGAGTCTGAGGGATCCACTGAGCCTCAGCAACATTGAGAAGGCTGTCAACGTTCTCAGAAGCTACAGGAGCATACTTCACGTAAACCTGCTCAGGAACATCTGCTGTCTCAAGCACGCGTACTGCGTAGAACTTGTTATCCTCTGAAAGAACCTCAGAAACTGAAGCGTTCCTGCCGAATACATAGTCATTCACGACCTTGGCAACAGTGTTGAGTTCGCCAGCCTTGTACCAATGATTGTCGAACTGCCTGTCTGAGTTTGCAAGAAGGAAGCTCTTCATGTTCTCGGCAGCCTTGAACTCATCATATACATCGATGAGAGCCTGATTTGCAGCTGCGATATCCTCTGCTGAAGGAACAACCTCGAACACTACATACTCGATATCCCTGCTAGCCTGCTGCTTGTAGAACTTCTTGTGAGCGTCATAGTAAGACTTGATTTCCTTGTTAGAAACCACGATTGTGGTATCCTTCGGATAACTGTAAGGTACCATTACGAACTCAATATCGAAAGTGTTGTTGTTCTCTGCGATCTTCTCAGTGAGCATCAAAGGATTTGTGATGTTGCTCTGAGTGAAGAGAGACATATACTTAGCATAGAACTGCTGTGTCTCTGCTGACTCCTGGAGATAATCCCAGTACATCTTGAGACGGCCTGTCTCGTCTGAATTGAGATAACTGATGAAGTCGAGAAGCATCTCCTTAGAGAAGTTTCCGTTCCTATCGCAGAATGCAGGATTCTGAGTGAAAACAGGTGAATCAATTTCACCAGAGATGATTGCAAGCATTTCCTCCTCACATACGTTGAGACCAGCCTTCTTCGCATTCTTCACGAAGAGATACTTGTCCACGAGTGACTGCCATGCTGCATTTCTCACCTGGATCTGCTGCTGCTCATTCTGAACAGAAGATCCTGTGACGATTTCGTTGATTGCTGTAAATTTGTCCACGTCAGCCAGGAAATCCATATAAGACACGGATTTACCGTCAATTTCTCCTACGTCATACTTTGATGACATTGAAGAAGATACAGACTGAAGTGTGCTCGGATCAATGATGAAAGACAACAGTGCTACAGCGATGAGCACTGTTATCAGGATTCCGAACTTGACACGGATTGTTTCAAGAACTGCCATTTTATTGTTTGTTTTAGATTATTATCGTATCAATTACGCTATTGGGGTGCGAAGATAGCAATTTTCCAGCAATCTGACGCTATTTTTTTTGTAATGGTCCTATAAAATTGACTGAATCTATCACGACTTCCGTACTATCCTGTACCACAATGCCATAACTGTTGAAAGGATTGAATATCCTTGAGTCCCTTGCCCTCTGGTCAGACTCCATTCCATATCCCTGCATGAAGCCCTGAGGAGAGTACATCCTGACATAACAGTCTGTGAATATCTTCTCGTTCTTCTGGTCCCAGTACAAGGTGTCAGTCTCCATGATCTCCTGCTTTATGAGATTCCGGACGACGACATTTCCGAATGCCTCCCAGCTCTCGCGGCCGTCCTTATATTTCAGGTGACGGGCATTGTCCGATGTGATCTTGGTCTCCAAAAGTCCTTCCTCAGTGTATCCGTACACGAAAAAACCCTTAGGAAACAATTCATAGGACAGGGTGTCCTTTTCGTATTTCTCCATCAGAGGAGCCTCCGCCCTCATCTGAAGACCGCTGTTCTCAGTCTGGACCACAAACATGTTCTCAACCACCTGTACAGGGGTCTCGGAAAGATCCAGAGCAGCCGCCTCACCCAGTTTTCCCTTACATGAAAAAACGACGAAAGCAACCGCCGCAGCGGTTGCAATCATCCTGACCGTATGAAGGATATTATTCAATACTACTTCTGAGTTCTGACAGTTGTCACAGC
>CAZMNZ010000110.1:0-7660 GCA_964567765.1 uncultured Muribaculaceae bacterium | reverse complement strand
CTCGATGAACTCATAGTCAAACGAAGCCCTCCTGTTCTTTATCTCTACACTGCTTTTTGCTTTCGGCATAATTCAACAATTTGCTTTTAAGGGAATGCAAATGTAATGCTTTTCTTATAATTAAACAAAGGCGTGACGCATAATCTCCTGAACACCAGTCAATTAACACCTACTGCTCGCATGACTGGGACAGCGAGCCATATATATTAAACACCTGATTTTCAGGGCGTTCTGCAACACGGGCACTTTGACATAAAATTGCTATCTTTGCACAACTATGGCAAAAAGACCTTTTACACCCATTCCCACGATGGCGGAACTCCCCCCGGCAGAAGACATAAACGTGGCTGAGATTCTTGACAGGTATCTGTCAGGAGAAATCGACCTGATCTGCGTTCTGGGGCCTACGGCTTCCGGCAAGACACGGTATGCCGTCCAACTCGCCAGACAGATCAACTCCCTGCTGGAGGCAAGCCGCTCCGAGATAATTTCGGCTGATTCCAGGCAGGTGTACCGGGGAATGGACATCGGCACAGGAAAGGATCTGAATGAATATGAGGAGATTCCGTATCACCTGATGGACATCGTGGATGCCGGAACCAAATACAACATCTTCGAATATCAGAGGGACTTCGAGAAGGCATATAGGGATATAGTGGAGCGCGAAGGGATTCCCATTCTATGCGGAGGATCCGGGCTATATATAGAAGCGGCAACATGCGGATATTCCCTCCCGGAAGTTCCCGCAGACCCGGCTCTCAGAGAGGAACTGGAAAAGAAATCCACCGAAGAACTCATCGCGCAACTCGCTTCCCTCAAGCCGCTCCACAACACCACCGACTACGACACCCGCAAGCGTCTGATCCGTGCTCTGGAGATCGCCATATATGAATCGGAGCATCCTGTGAACCGCACGGCATTCCTGCCGAAAAACACATATTATATAGGTACCCTGGTGAGCCGAGACGAGAGGAACGCCAGGATAGACCGCCGTTTGGACGCCCGCCTGGAAGAGGGAATGACGGAGGAAATCAGAGGCCTGCTGGAAGGTACTCATCCGGCCATCACACCAGGCGAAGACGGGAAGCGACACCCGATTCCGGCAGAAGACCTTATATATTATGGTTTGGAATATAAGTTCGTCACCTTATATATAATAGGGGAACTCTCATTCGAGGAAATGCGCACCCAGCTGGCGACAGCCATACACCAGTTCGCCAAAAGGCAGATGACCTGGTTCCGCGGAATGGAGCGCAAAGGCATCCGCATCCACTGGACCGAGGTCTGACAAACGGATCATCAGGCAAAACACCCCGTTTTGAAGACCATCAGGCAGACTTTCCTTCATAACTCTGCCTGTCGGTGGCAAAGAGCAATATGCAAACGGCCATTTCTGTTCGTCGGGATAGAAAAGAGCAAGACACAGAGGGTCACTTCTGCTCGTCAGGATAGAATTTCGAAGCGACGGAGAGGCCGGAGGCTATCACGAAATGGTGGTTTTCATCCTTCCATGCATCCTCATCCCACTCTGGAGAGATATAGGCTCCTTCATGGTCGGCAAGGAAAGACAGGTATGTGATCTGGATTCCCTGAGCCAGGTACTGCGACTCGTAGAAGGTCTGAACCTCGAACAGGGCATCCACTGCAGAGCGACCGCACAATGAAGACAATCCGCTCTCATAGAGCCTCTCACGGTCAGCACCGTATATATCTGTGGCACAAGCCAATATGCGAAGACCGTTCTGCTCCGCCATTGCACGGGAATATTCGTGAAGGTATCTGCTGTCAGTCTTGAGGTGGATTATTCCCCCGGACTTAAGAAAATTGCGGTATCGCGACATGAACAGAGGTGCAGTCAGACGTTTCTTCTCCCTTCCGATCTGAGGATCCGCGAAGGTTATCCATATCTCGGAAACCTCACCCGGAGCAAAGAGAGATTCTATGAATTCTATGCGGGTGCGGAGGAAGGCTACATTCTTAAGGCCGTGTTCCTCGGCATATTTGGCACCCTTCCACAGACGCGCTCCCTTGATGTCCACACCGATATAGTTGAATGAAGGATTGCGCTCGGCAAGGTCCACGGTGTAGTCGCCTTTACCACAACCCAGTTCGACGATTATAGGATTATCATTCCCGAAGAAATCACGGCCCCAGTTCCCCTTGAGAGGATGGTCACAGTTCAGGACCTCAGAAGTCGCAGGCTGGATCATGCAGCGGAACGTCTCGTTCTCCCGGAATTTTCTCAACTTATCTTTTCCCATTATTGTTTCGCTTTTTGTTTGGCGTCTGTCCACCTTCGCCGGAAGCAGCCTTGCCGCGATTACCGCCGGACTTTCTCTTCTTCCTGCGCTTGCGTGCCTCGTCAAAGCGGTTGATGGCATCATCTCCGACCGCTGTCACGAAATCAGGGGCCGCCGGTGCCACATCACTCTTGAGCGACTCCGGCTTGACTCCGTTACGGTTCATCTTTATGATATCCCAGACCTCCTCAGCATAAAGAGGATAGAGGTTTGCAAGCGACGACGGATCATATGAGAAATACATGACTTCGCGGAGGATGTCCGTCTTCATCAGATATGCAAGTCCGTCCTCGAATTCGAGAGGGTTGTTCACCTTAGGAATGCGGGACTGAGCATCCATATATGCCGCTGTCTCATAGTTCAGACAGCATTTGAGTTTACCGCACTGACCGGCGAGTTTCTGAGGATTCAGGGAAAGGTCCTGAACACGGGCGGCAGAAGTCGTGATGGACTGGAAACTTGAAATATAGTTCGAGCAGCAGAGTTCTCGTCCGCAGACTCCGAGTCCTCCGATGAGGCCGGCCTCCTGACGGGCACCGATCTGCTTCATCTCGATCCTGATGCGGAACTCCTCGGCAAACACCTTGATCAGCTGGCGGAAGTCCACACGGCCGTCTGCGATATAATAGAATATGGCCTTGGTGCCGTCTCCCTGGAACTCCACGTCACCGATCTTCATGTCGAGTCCAAGTTCGGCTGCGATCTGACGCGAACGGATCATGGTCTCATGCTCACGCGCAATGGCCTCCTGCCACTTCTCTATGTCGAAGAGTTTCGCCTTGCGGTATATCTTCTTGAACTCAAAGGTCTCCGGATTGATCCTCTTGGACTTCATCTGACGTCCGACGATAGGACCCTCAAGCGTCACAATGCCAAGGTCATGTCCGGTTGCAGCCTCGACGATAACAAGGTCTCCGGTCTTTAGACTCTGACCGGAACCATTATGATATATCGCTTTGCGAGTATTCTTGAAGCGGACTTCGAAATAGTCCTTGTACTGCTCCTGATTCACTCCCTGAAGCCAGTCATAGACCTCCAGTTTGCAGCAGCCCTGACGATAGTTGCATTCAACCTCGCCTGTTGCTGCACGTCCTACTGTACAGCCACGTGAGCAGTCGTATTCTTTAGATTCGATCATATATTCAAAAACATTCTGTTGACAAGGTCGGTGAAGAGGATCTTGGAGCTCACGTTCCTGTCGATCATCGCAACAACCTTCTCAATATCGGCTATGGACCTTGAGCAGAACTTCCTGCCGCAACGTCCGGCCATAGTGACATAAAATTCCTGTTCCTGCTCTGAAACTCCCGCTATCTGCTGGAGATTCTGCTGGAACATGAATATCTTTCTGATACATTCGCCCGCAAAGGTACAAAAAGCTTTCTGTTTTTCACGCGATTCCAGTGCGGCCATGGTTTCGCCGCATTCGAGAGCGCTCATCAGGTCGCGAGAGACCACCGCATTCATCAGGTCCGAGAACAGATCCATGAAGGCATTATACTCCTCGCTGTCGTCAAATGGATTGAGAGCGCGGACCTTCTGCGCCTCCTCTCTGGTCAAAGGCATGACCCTTACGCTCTGGCAGCGTGAAAATATGGTCTGGAGCACCTTCTCCGGCGCATGGGTTATGAATATGAAAAGCGTCTTTACAGGTGGTTCCTCGACCATCTTCAGAAGGCGGTTGGCCGTCTCCTGGTTCATCTTTTCCGGCAGATAGAAGATCACGGCCTTATATCCGTCTGCAACCGCCGTCAGCGAGAGTTTGGAGATTATATTCCGGGCCTCCGCCACTGCTATGAGTCCGTTCTTGGATTCTATGCCTATCGCCCTCTGCAGGTCTGCCTCAACGAAATACGGATTGGCGATGGCCAGTTCACGCCAGTATTTGAGATAAGACTCCGATGTCGGCTTGTCGTCAGTGGTCTTGGGACCCTTGTTCACGGGAAAGACATAATGCACATCGGGATGGATGAGCTTTGCCATCTGCCTGCACGAAGGGCACTCGCCGCATGAATCTCCGTCGTGAGGATTGCTGCAGTTCAGATACTGCACATAAGCCAAGGCCAGCGCAAGCGCTCCGCAGCCCTCGTTCTCATACATGAGCATGGCATGAGCCACCCTGCCGCTGTCCGCCATGGACACCAGTGCATTCGCCACTTCGGCATTTCCTATTATCTCTGAAAAGCGCATTTATCTTTACTTTACTTGTCACGAATCGCTGTGTAGCGGGCAAGTTCTGCAAGACATTCCTTCTCCTTGGAATCAGAGAGGATGTCCAGAGCGCGTACTGCCTCGTTTACATATTCTTCAAGACGGACCTTAGCATATTCCAGTCCACCGTTTTCCTTCACGAATCTCACGATTTCATCACGAAGTTCCGGCTTGCCGACTATATTCCTCACCATATCACGGACTTCTGTCTGCTTCTGCTCGGAAACATTATTCAGAGCACCTAGAAGCGGGAGGGTTATCTTCTGTTCCAGGATATCCACTCCGAGCGGCTTGCCCACCGACTCCGTTCCGGAATAATCCAGAATGTCGTCCTTGATCTGGAAAGCGAGTCCCAGTGCCACGGCATAATCCCTTGCCGCCTCGACAATATTCTCCGATACTCCGGCTGATATCGCCGCAGACACGCACGCCGCCTCAAACAGAGAGGCCGTCTTGTTGTATATTATCCTGAGATAGTCCTTTTCGTCAGTATCTCCGCTCTGAGCCTTCTGCAACTGAAGCATCTCACCCTCAGCCAGGTCGCTCAGGGTCTTGGAGAATATCCTTATCGCCTTTGTATCCGTGTCGCTGTCCTGAAGAATCAGCTCCATGGCCTTTACCAGCCAGTAATCCCCGACAAGAACTGAAACGGAAGGCCCCATGATGGACATCACTGTAGGCTTTCCCCTGCGGAGTTCGCTGCCGTCTGCCACATCATCGTGAAGCAGAGTCGCGTTATGCAGAAGTTCCGCGGCAGCCGCATATCTGATTCCGGCTTCAGTCACCTTTCCGGAACAAGCCCTTGCGAACATAAGCGCCAGCATGGGCCTGAGCTGCTTACCCGACTGAGAAAGAATCGAATCATTCGTGGAATTAAGAAGGGATATGTCACTCTCCAGCGCAGATGCTATACTCTCCTGCACTGCCAGCCAGTCCCGGCCGAGATATTCCTTTACCACTTTTATATCCATATCAGTCCTCAAGCATTTCAAGAAGTTGCTCAGCCGTATCGGCAAATAGCACCTTCCCACGTGTTCCCTCTGTCATCATGCCCGTTGCCACATAATGGTCAAGCAACGCCTTCAACGGCTCATAGAAGCCGTCATGATTCAGCACAGTAATCTTTCCGAAATATTGTTTCAGATGCACCAGGGCAACTGTTTCTATCAGTTCATCAAGAGTTCCGGTCCCTCCCGGAAGGGCCACGACAGCGCATGTATCTTCGCGAAGAATGGTCTTGCGCTCGGCCATTGTGTCCGTCCAGACAAGTTCGGAAAGATCTGGATAAACAAACTGCTTCATGAAACGAGGAATGACTCCCTTGTGATATCCTCCGATGGCGTGAAGTTCATCAGAAACCTCCCCCATCGTGCCCTTCACCGTACCTCCGGTGACTATGCCATATCCACGCAACGAAGCCGCCCTGACGAATTCGCGGGCGACTTTGTTGTACTTCGGATCTATTTCACTGCTTGCTGAACAGAAAACTGCTAATTTCTTCATTGGCTTTATACTGATTAGAGGCGTCATTTCCCGAAAAGGAAGGCGAGGGAAAGGGTGACTCCGCCGAAATTCCGTCCATCAAAAGCCTCTTCAACATGCTGGAAATCAAGCCTTCCGTCACCATTGAACAAAGGACCGAAATTCCAGTTGTATCTGCATGTCAGCTGAAGACGCCATATTTCCAGACCTCCTCCAAGCCCGAGTCCATACTCCATCCTCTGAAGATATGAGGTCTTCCACTGTTTGGATGTCAGCAGGGTATCATGCGAAACCCTACTGCTCAGGGCATATCCCACAAAAGGAGACACTTCCACAAACGGCCTGAACACGAGAAGGTCCGGACCCCACTGGAACGAAACCGGAAGTTCAAGATACCCGACACCCAAACCTGTCGAGCCGACACTGGACTTCAATTCCGCAGCCTTGGAATTATACACGAGAGACGGCTGGATCGAGAATCCGAGCGGAAGCTTGAACTGAACCGTTCCGCCGACATTCCAACCGGTCTTGGAACTGTTCTCCAGACCGTGGAGGCTTGAAAAGGTCGCACCTCCGACCACTCCATATTTCTGAGCGCTCGACTGTACCGCACACAACAGGGCGACAGCACACACCAGCGCGACTGCTGTCAGACGTTTCATATTCCCAAGAATTAAAGATTTGCGTCGATCTTCGCTGCGAGATCAGCCTTTGATGCTGCTCCGACGTGTCTGTCCACGACTTCTCCGCTCTTGAAGAAAAGAAGGGTCGGGATGCTCCTGATGTTGTAGTTCATAGGAACGTCGTCGCACTCGTCCACATTGCACTTGCAGATGAGGGCCTTGCCGTCATATTCGGTTGCAAGTTCGTCAACGATAGGAGCGATAGCCTTGCATGGGCCGCACCATGTTGCCCAGAAGTCAACTACAACAAGTTTATCTGTATTCAGGGTTTCTGCGAAATTCGCATCAGTTACTACATGTGCCATAATATCGGTTTTTAAAAATTACTACTAAATGATCCTTCACTTTGTCCTGAATGACAAAACGAGAAATCCAACCACAAATATATAAACTTTTGCGGTTGGATTTACAATATTGATACCTATTTTATTGACACCTGTCAAACTGCAACTATCAATAGGATTTTTCGATGTTCCATACAAAGGCTCTGAGTCCCAGTGCAGGAGTCTCCTCGTCCTTCGCCCTTACCATTGCAAGGATGTCGTCCACCTTGTCATCCGGCACAAAGGTCAGGATGGCATTGTTCATGGTCGGCCATGCGTGGTTTCCCAGATGGGGCTCACCGGTCTCGCTTCCGCGTCCGGCTATATCCTGCCACATCGTAAAGCCTCTGCATCCGAGTTCCTCGAGGGCGTCGGCCACCTCCATGTTGTAGGCCTGGTCGTATGCTATAAATATTCCTTTCATATTTTTCTACGTTATATCTTTTATTGTGCTTTTGCAGCTTTGCGGAGGGCGCGGCGCTCCTGCCACGAGGTCATTGCTGCATATAGCGTCGGGATGATTACGAGGGTGACAATTGTGGAAATCGTAAGTCCCCATGCCACGACCATACCGAGCGAACGCCACATCTCTGAACCTTCTCCTGTGCCCACTGCCATCGGAACCATACCGAGGACTGTGGTGAGAGTGGTCATGAGGATA
>CAZMNZ010000109.1:0-7666 GCA_964567765.1 uncultured Muribaculaceae bacterium | reverse complement strand
TTTTAGTAATTTTTTACCTAATAAATGTAATGTTATGGAAAACAAAAGTAATGCTAAAAGTACGGGGAGAGGAGGGAAACGTGAGGGTGCAGGGCGCAAGACCTTCGGTGCTGTAAAGCGTGTGACCGTTGCTTTCTCGGTGGATCCGGAGACAAAGGAAAAGCTTCAGAGACTTGCGGATGAACAGGGAGTGAGCATGAGCGAGTACATGAACAGGCTGATACAAAGCCTATAGGTCGTAGCATGAGGCGTTATGAATGATTACAAAAAGAATCCGGCACCGCCTGTTCCTCCGGTAGGTCCACCCAATCCGGACGGAAAGGGAGTTATCCCCAAAAGGCGATGAGTGCAAGCAGTCCTGTCAGGAGATATCCGCACAGGGCTGTTTTTAGTGATATCCGGTACCACTTTATCCTGTGGGTGATTTCCTCATTGTTGGCATTGATGATCTCTTGTTGGCGTGCAAGCCAATAGGCTTTGAATGCTCTATCGCGTTCTCCTTCTTCCATGTTCTTGAGCCATTCGATGGTTTGGTCAGTAAGCATATCGACCGGCTGGTCTCCTGGCAGGTAGTATCCTCTTTTGTAAAGGGTAAATCTTATGATGATGTATAAGCAGACACTGCTGACAATGATTCCCGTTATCAAGGGCAGGAGGGTCGAGAACGGTGCTGCTATCGTAATGCAGGCAATCAATCCTCCTATGAATGCAACCAGGAGGGCAGACATCCATCCGATTGCCGTTGTGCAGCTGTTGCGTATTCCATCGATGTGCTGCATCTGACTTGCGATGCGGATCTCTGTTTGCTTGCGGACAAAATCCACGGACTCTATGGGAGTGTGGTTGAATCGGTCATCTATTGGCAGGTGTTTCATGTCAAATCTTTTTACAAAGGTAATAGTTCCACCGGATCCGGAGAGGACAAATCATATTTCCGGAAAAAAATTCCGTGTAATGCACGCCGAAAAACCAGCGGCGTCGGGCTCTTCTTCCGCGAAAAATCATTTTCGCTCCGAAAATCTTCAAGGAAAAACATGAGTTTCAGAAGATTGAATGATTTTCAATTGACCGGATGACCGTCAATCAAAGGGATAAATTTCCCAAAACGCCCCCTGCATTGTAGTGATTTCGTAGTCCTGGGAAGTGTTTTTCGTACAATCCCCACACAAGATAGGTCATGGCAGAGGGAATCTGCGGAGTCAGTCCTGCCTGAAGATTGATCGGAACCTTCTTCTCCGGAGTCTTGTCAAGTTCTATCGGAGACGAGCCCGGAACCTTCTTGCAACAGTACATTGCACTCACCAGATTCGGACATTCGTTGGCATCGATTCTGATTTTCGGGATGGATCTCTCGTTTTCGGCGAGCAGGCGTTTCCAAAGCTGATAATGCTGCCAATAATAGATGTCGCCCTGGCCAAGATTCTTGAGAGTTACACGCCATCCATATTTTTCCAGTTCCACCTTCATCTGTTTTGCATCAGTTTCCGCCTCGCGTTTCGCAGTCTTCTTGTTTCCGGCACGGTCATAATACAAATCTATCTGCCTGCATTTTGCCGAGGAAAAGAATGCATTGAACAGATGGGCGATATCAGCGATATCCAGCGGTGGATAGACGAAGAATTCTTTCAGGATCCTCAGACTGTTATCCTTCCGGTACTCTTGTGCCGCGACGACCGAGGCAAATGCACCGGGGTCATATCCAAGGAGGATCTTGTCGGAAGGTGTGAAGTACTGCAGATGGCTTGCATCTATCCGGAAGGTCTCCTTGAGAGATAGCTTATCAATGATGGTGTATTTATAACTGTCGTCAAAGGTGTGTTTTTCCTCATCCCACAGTTCAAAGAAAAGGTTGTCACGGTTACGGTCTCCGATGGAGCAGATGGAACTCAGGAACTCTGATGCTGTGAGCATCTCCCTTTGTGTCCGGAAGTAGTCCAGACCAAGGACTTCTCTGTTGACAAAGGTGGAGACCCGAAGATAGAAGGTGGATTTCTTGCGAAGCTTTGAAAGAAGCGGCGACCATTTGGCAATCAGGTTCTGCGCCTGCTGCACCTTCACTCCGTTCTGAAGATTGATCTGGGCTTTGTTGATGTGGAGAGCGAGGCTGATGATGTCGGCTATGTCCTGCTCGTTGACTTCCTTCTCATATTCAGTGAACCAGTTGTCTTCTCCGAGGCTGACACGCCCGATATCGGACACTCCTGTAATACCCCCGTGAAGGTGGCATTTGTGGACTTCTGAGCCGTTTCCTATTCGGGAGGTACGGATGGCGGGGATGATACGTGTCTTGAGTTTCTCGCCCTTGGAATGCTTCATTTCCTCGAAGAATCCATGGACGACGGAGTTTCCGGCTATGGAGTCGGCGCGATCCACAGCGACCGCCTGGAGTACATGGCCATTGGCAAAGATGATGCTGCGCTCCGGCCAGAGTACCGGGAATCGGGGCTGCTTGAAATGAGGCGGAAGATCCTTTTCGCCCACGACATAATCAAGGCCCTCGGTCAGCATCTGACGACCACCGGGCATTTCCTGCCGGAACTTGGCCAGAACAGCCGGAATGACATTGCTGAAGAGGGCGACATACGAACTATGTGAGATGATAGAGGTCTCGCGTGGCATTGCACCGGCAACACGCAGGATCCTCGGGGCGGTTATCTCTGTGGTTTTACCCGTTCCTCGGCCTGCAGTGAAGATCATCTTGTTGCAGTCGATGATGGTGGCAAGCGCCTGGGCGGTATTCTGATATACCTCCAATGCTGAAGGAATGTCTGTCTTAGATTTCGTCATGATCCTGCGGTTCTTCTTCAATTATTACCTCAATTCCTGCCTCTCGGAGCAGTCTTTCTTTCTCTGCAGCTGTAGTCTCCAGCGATAGGATCATCTCACGATATTCTTTATCCTCATGGCGTTTGGCTATATCCATCAGTTTCTGAGACTTGTAACCAAGCGCCTCCGGCTTGACGGTGGTAGAGATCAGGATCACAGGCGGAGTCCAGTCGTAATCCATGGATTCACGTCGCTTAGTGCGCAGTTCGTGGGCTTTTTCAAGGCACTTGAAGGCGGTCATGCACTGTTCCTGCTCTATGGCTATTTCCTTGAGCCTGTCGAACTCATCGGCGAAGATCATATCCCATGCACGGGCTGACACGGATTCGTCGATATAGAAGTATTCCAGGGCATCATAGTAAATCCCGCGTGCCTGTGCCCTGGTGAGTGCCGGATACTCTCTCATCAGTGCTTCAGATGCCTCCTTGAGATTGGTGCCGACATTATGGATGATGCTGGAAGCAGAGTTGAGATAGAGGATATACTGCTGGATATCCTCCGGAATGGTAGCGCTGACCCTTGAGGAAAGAAATGACTGTATCTCTTCCACCGGGAAACTGCGCACAAGGTCAAGACGGTCTTTCATTTCTTTACAAATTCATTGAAGATTTCCCGGTACATGGCGAGTGATGCCTGATGAAGTTCAAGCAATTCAGCAAACTTTTTCTTCTTTTCCTCGCTAAAACGGTCACTGCCCATCTGGGAGGTATATCTGGTGATGTTGAGTTCAATATTCTTGCGTTCCTCGAAATATCTGTCCGGATCGGAACGCAACAGGTCAGCCACACGCTCCCTCTCTGTCTTCTGAGCAATGAAAGGGTGCTTTCCGAGGAATTCTCCGGTGCGGTTGAAGGATCGGAGTTCATCGAAGCAGATCTCCATCCGGACAGCCTTCTCTATATATTCCGACAGAGTCTTGTGATCAGATGTTTCACCAAGACTGCCGTCGATTTCACGAAGTCTGCGATGGCAGTTAATGCGGTCCGTATAGATAAGGTCCGCAGTCTGGACCAGCTTGTTTTCAAGGTCGTTCCAACGGATTGAAGGGTATTCCTCAAATTTTGAAGTTTTTTTTTTAATAGTCGGGACCATGTTGCCCGATATCTGACTGAGAACCGCCTGACGTGGCTCGGAAGTCCTTTCTTGGATCTCTTCGGCTGAGCATTTTCCCAACAACTCGTATACAAGACTTTCTGCCAATTGCTGCCGATCGAGGATGATCCTGCCGGCTCTCTTGCTTCCGTAGGCCTTGAGCATGGCACGGTAGGTGTCTATCTTGCTGATCTGTGCTATGCGTTTGCTCAGCTGGGTTCTTTCTGCTATCGAATACATGACTGCTATGTTAAAAGAGGGCTGTCATGCGGCAGCCCTCGGGTAAAAACGATGATGATAGGTATTACTCAGCGACGGCTGCTGCTGTCTTGAGTTCAAGGGGCTGGAAGAAGCTTTCGTTGCTGAAAGTCACGTCGCAGCTGGTGTTGTCCGCTGTCTTCCTCTTGCTGAATGCAGTCAGGAAGAGCGGAGAGTACGGACGGCCATATACGACTTTCTTCTGGTTGAAGCGGTCGGTGATCCTCACGAAGAAGGCTTCTCCGACGTGGTTCTCAAGAAGGTTGTCGATGACGTTTCTGTCACCTCCGAGCGTGCCGGTGATGGTGTTGGTCACGGCCGAAGTGACGTCTCCTGCGCTGCCTTCGGAAGTGGCAGAAGGTGTGTATTTCACCAGGTTCAGTTCTTTCCAGCCGACGGCATCCTCCTTCAGTGTGAAGTCCTCGATGGTGCGGTTTTCCTCATCGATTGCCGGAAGCTGGCCGTAGTCCACGTCAGCTTCGCGGAGGACCTCAATCTTATTGTAGATCCTTTTACCCTGAGTGTCCTTGTCAGAGACAGCCGGGATATTGTCGAATGTCTTGATCATATCTTTGATTGGTTAAAGGGGCGGTTCCCCGCCCCGGTGATAGATGCAGAAAGACTAACCTCTTGCTACGTCGATGAATTTGTCGGTTTCAGCGTCGTAGTAGAGTTTGATGTACTCTCCTGCTGTGGCTGGTGTCCATGCAGCGGAGATCTCCGAGAACTTGCCCGCCTTCGCGATGCTTGTGGCGTTTGCCGCAGCACCAGCCTCGATGCGGTAGATGACTCCCTCGCGTGCGTTGGCGATGTCCGTAAGGGCTGTCGCCTTGGTGTTCTCTCCTGTACGGAAGATCATGCCCTCCTTGGCATCCACTGTCGTAGCGTCTGCTGCCACTGCTACTGCAGGCCAGTTCATGAAGATGATCTGATCCGCGTAGTCCGCCGCTTCGAGCTCTGCGAGGGTCTTGCGTGGTACTCCGGTGAAGGTAGCGCCAGCACCACCCTTCCAGTATGAGAATGCCCATACCTCCTCAAGGTCACGCTGGAAACCTACCTTGTAAGCCTCGCCGGGGATGTTCTCAAGCAACTGGAGGTTGCCAGGGATGGTGGCGAAGATGAATGGGAGGTTGCCCATTGCAGGTACGAAGACGATAGGGTTCTCGTGGTCAGGAACTACGAACTCAACGCCGGAGAAGTTGGCGATCTGACCGTAGTTGTCCTTATACCAGGCCTTGAACCAAGGCATGTGCTTCGCGTTCACATACACTGTGTACTCGCGTGGGTTCTTTACGAGGTCTGAAAGACGGTCCATGAACGCCTTGAGGACATCACCGATGTTTTCAGCTGTGTATGTGGCAAGAGCAGCTTCGCGGAAAGGAAGCACCTTGCGGTCGTCGAAGTACGAGAACAAGCGGTGGATGAGTCCTGTTGCCGCGAAGTTCGCAGGGTGGTTCTTGCCCTTGACAGGCTCTACGCGGTGGCCAAGCACCTGACGCTCGATCTGCTCTGCGGCGATCTTCTGAGCGAACTGGAGCACGAGCCACTCGATCATAGACCACTTCACAGGATCCGAGCCGGCTGTGTTCAGGTAACCGAGGTAAGACCTCTCGATCCATTTCATGTCCTGGAAGAGATACTTGAACATTACGTCGTGTACCTCTGCCTTCTCAGGAACGAATGAAACATGACCCTTGCTGAGGTGTCCTGCCTGGTAAGCCTGTGAAAGTTCCTCGAAGAGGACGTTGGTGAGAACGTCGCCGTCCTGGATGTTGGAACGGGTCGAGAAGATGCCTGCGAGTGAAGGGAACGACGTGATGCGTGCGATGAGCGCGTCCTGACGGCGGAGGAAGTAGCGTGTTCCGAGTTCCTCGTCCTTGATGAGCTCGTAGTCCATTGAGCCTGCCTTGACTGCCTCAAGCATGCCTGTGCTTGCGAGTGTCTCGTAACGGGCTGCAAGTGACTCTGCGTAGTCGGCGAAAGCCTCCTTGAAGGCTGCTTCGTCCTTCGATGTCGCAGCTGACGGAATCTTTCCGGTCATGGCGATCTTGTTCCAGCGTTTGTCCGCTGCGAACATTTCGTGCTGCACGCCGAATGCGTGGGTCGCGGTGTGCGGTCCGCTGATGCGGATTTCAGTTGTCACAGTCGCTGCCGACTGGTCGCCCTGAGACTGTGCACCGAGATTGTTGATGGTTGTCTTCATCTCTTCGATGGATGCTTTGATTGATGAAACGATGGATGCGACATCGGCTCCTTCCGGTGTCGGGACATTGAGGGCGGAGGCAAGTTCCTTGAACGCCTCTGCCATAGCCTGATTGTCGGCAGCTTCCTTCTGCTCCTTCTGCCAAGCTTCCAGATCGTCCTTGAAAGAGCCTTTTGTGGACTCTTCATAGGCTTTGATGAGGGAAGCCTGCTCTTCGGGAGAAAGCTTACCTGCGGCGAACTGGGATCCCAGTCCGAGGAGTGCCACTACGGCTTTCAGATTCTCGAGGAATTTCATTAGAGTTGAATTTTAAGATGGTTGATGTCTATTGTTGGTTCGTCTGCCGGTTTCGGCATAAGATTCTGTAGTTCTGCGATCACTTCTTCGAAGGTGCAGCGTCCGTCGATAAGTCCCTCCGGCATGGCGTTCATCGCGTAGTAGATCTTTCCCCTGAGAGCCTCAGAGTCTTCGGCTATTGTGCGGACGCTGCGCACATCGTCGATGAACTGCTTCGCGAGAGGATCCAGACGGGTCTTGATGAACTCTTCCACCTTGCCGTCCAGAACGTCCATGTATATCTTGTTCTTGAGATCGGAATATGAAGAATAGAGTTCGATTTCCTTGAGCCCGTATTTCTTCATCGCTTCACGGTCATCGTAGAATGTGGACATCACTCCTATGGAGCCTACGTTTGAGAATATGCTGGAAGCATAGATTTTGTCGGCAGCACAGGCAATCCAATAGGCTGCTGAAGCACCGCAACTGTCGATGAGGGCGATACATGGTTTGGTGAGGGCCTTGACAGCCTCGAATGCCTCATGAACGAAGAACACCTCTCCGCCCGGAGAGTCTATGTGCAGCAGGTGTGCTCCGATGGAAGGGTTTGCCTCTGCTGCTTTAAGATCCTCGATGAAGTCCTCTGTGGAGAATCTCCACCAGGAAGAGTAATAGACCGGTCCGAAGATGGGATGATATGCGATGGATCCTTCCAGCGCTTCCTCGTTGTGGGGATAGGCCAGCGGTCCGCTGCCAGTGAGGCCCTTGAAGACATCACGATATTTCTGCCCTTCCTTCAGGAAGTCAGAATGTGAGCCGAGAAGTGCTGAGTCAGTGATGGAAAGTATCTGATTGTTGCGGATTTCCTTGTCCATTTCAATTGGTTTTCCGCAAATCTACACAGGTGCGTGCGGAATGGAAAGGACATGAAAAAGGGCAACCTTACGGCTGCCCCTTCGGTACTAAAGTTCTATTTTATATTGCCGGAGCATACTCCGGTAATTCTGCAAG
>CAZMNZ010000108.1:0-7709 GCA_964567765.1 uncultured Muribaculaceae bacterium | reverse complement strand
AGTAATGCGACATACATTTCATACATGGGCGATAGCTGCGTTTGCGGCTGTCGCCTTGTTTTCCTGCCAGGACAAGGAGGATGAACTGATCCCGGACGGACCTGTTCAGATGACGGAAGTCGTCTTCTCCGCCGAGATGCCAGAATGGGCTCCGGTGTCCGGACTCAAGTCCAAGACCGTTTGGGATGGGAGCACCATACTGTGGTCGGCAGGAGACAGAATAACGGTTTGCCTGACAGAAGGCAAGGAATGGCATGACGAATCTTATGTCTCAGGGATGATTGAAGATGATGCGGCTCAAGCCGAATTCAGTGTGTCCCTGCCGTCAGACCTTACGGGAAAACTGGATTTCTACTCCATATATCCTTCATTGCCAGCGGAAGACGGCTTTTCTCAAATCCCGCTTTTCAATGTCAGTGTTCCAAATGTTCAGGTTCCCTCCGAGTCTTCGTTTGATCCGAAGGCGGATCTTATGGTGGGAAGGACTCTGGAATCAGTGAACGGGATTCCGTCAGAGCCCCTTCTTCTATACTGGACCCGTCTTGTGGCTCATGCAGACATGACGCTGACTTCACTTGACCTTGAGCAGGGCGAGACAATAGAGTCAGTTTCCGTCAGGGTTCAGGACGGAACCGCCATATGCGGAGATTTTGTCCTTGATGCTGGCAGTCAGACTCTTGTGCCATCTGAAGCAGGGGAGACCTATCCGGAAATTCTTGTCAATGCTGACAATCTTAAGGTCACAGACTCAGGTGACGTGAAGGTCTGGGTCGCCATGATCCCGTGTGACATTTCATATCTCAAGGTGTCGGTTACTACTGACAAGGCAGTTTATGTAAAGGAGATTCCGTCATGCGCAATGGCATTCCGTCGCAATACCCGCAATATCCTTTCATTGGATATGTCTTCTGCTGTTGAGGAAATGCTCCCTTCTGAAATGGATAAACTTAATTCCCTGGTGAACTCACGCGTGTTTGACATTCTGGACCTGGACCAAGATGGATTGGAGACGGTAAAGCAGAAATATGAAGCGGGAAATCTATATCAGGCTGCAGTTGCGTTGAAGGAATATTGGAGAACCTCCCGCACTGTGGTCAACCCGAATGTCGATCTGACTCAGACTTCATACTCTGCTGTCGAGAAGAACCGTGCGGATCAGGCTCTTAAGGAGAACGGATACCGTTTCTATGTGAAGAATTATGCGGAAACCGGAGATGATAACGCTGCGGATGCGCAGTATTATTCGTTCTCGGATGGGGCAGGCGGCATAAACTGGACTTTCTCTCTGTCAGGGGAGACACAGTTCGGCCTCCAGAAACATCGTCATCAGTGGGTTCTCCCTCAGGCAAAGGTCTATTGGGGAACCAAGGACGAAATCTATGTCAGGTCATACGTTGAGGTATATTCCTCATGGCTTGCAGCTCATCCATGTCCGGGAGCCGCGACAGGAGACTATGGACTGTCTTCCTCTGACCCTATGTATGATATGTGGACTGATCTTCAGGCCACGTCCCGTGTGATGGATCAGACTGATTTATTGTATTATTATATTGCTTCCGAGAACTTTACTCCGGAGTTCCTGACTCATTTCCTTGCCGCTTACGCTGATGCAGTGGAGTGTATCAGAGCTAACCCATATTCGGAGCAACTTAGCAATCACAGACTTTATGAGATTCAGGCTGTCTTTACTGCCGCTGTCATGATGCCGGAATTCAAGGCTGCAAGTGATTGGCTGTCTGAGGCTTCCGAAGATGTGGCTTATCAGATTCAGCATCAGTTTGCAGAAGATGGAGTGTTGGTGGAGATGGATCCGGGATATCATATCCCTATGGTCTCCATCTTTTATGAAATTAATAGTGTGGCTTCATCCAACGGAAAACTCGATGTCTTTCCTTCTGACTACACTTCCTACCTCAAGAAGGCTGTGAAGTTTGTCCGGGATCTGGCATATCCTGATTATTCCCTTGAGGATTTCAACGATGTCAGGTCTTCGAGCTGGAACAAGTCCACTCTCACCAAGAACTTCAAGAAATATGTAGAAATGTTTCCGGAGGATCAGACTCTGCAATATTGGGCGAGCGGTTTTTCATCAGGAGTCGCTCCGGAGGAGATGCTTTCTGCCTATACGACGACAGGCTGGTATATGCTCAGAAACGGCTGGACTGCGTCATCGAGCATGATGGTTCTGAAGAACAACTACAATCTTAAGGAAAACGGTGGAGTATGGTGGCATTGTCAGCCTGATAATGGAACGGTTTCTCTCTATCATAACGGACGTCATTTCCTTCCGGATGCAGGTGCATATACATATACTGACGGCACCGAACGTGATGCCTTCCGGGCTACTGCCATGCATAATACCCTCACACGCGATCTTGCAACCATATCGGACAGCAGGATGCGTGGCGAATATGTGAATTCCTCAGAGTCTGACGGCTGTCTCATGGTTCATGTCAAGAATCAGTCATATGGAAAACTGCGTCACGAAAGGGTCGTCTTCATGGTGGACGGCGAGTATTATGTGGTTCTGGATTCTGCTTTGGGGTCCGATACATCCACTTCTGTGGAAGTAAGTTGGCATCTCTGTCCCGGAACCGTCGTGTATGATTCATATGAAGGTAATGCATACGGCTGCCATACGGCATTTGCGGACGGCAACAATATGATGTTCAAGACATTCTGCTTTTCCGGAAGCAATGGCCGCGAGCCAGATGGAGGCTTCTCCCCGTCAAGCGGCACTTCATATACGTCTTCGGAGATAAATGCAAAGACAGAGCGCTCATTTTACCGGACTGCCGTCAACATAGGCTCGACCAATACTCCAGTCCGCTTCATCACCGTCATATATCCTATATCCGATTACTCCTCAGCCCCGGAAATTTCCGCAGCATTCGGAAACTCGGCCTCGGAAGTAGTGGTGACAATCGATGGAGAAAGCCGGACTTTGACTTATTAGTCCGGCTCTCTCCTAACTGTTTTTCCTGATATACTCCGTAGGAAGGCATCCCATATATTTCTTGAAACATGTCGCGAAATATGAAGGAGTGTTGAAACCTACCATATCACTGATTTCGGAGACGCTGTATCGTCCGTCCTTGAGCAGTCTGCACGCTTCCTTGAAGCGTATCCTGCGGATGAAGTCAAGGGCGGATTCTCCTGTCAGGGCCTTCAGCTTCAGGTGAAGGTTGGAGCGGCTCATATTCATTTCTCTGGCAAACTCCTCTGTCGAGAATTCCGCATTATCCAGATTCTGCTCGACAATCCTGATCGCCTTGTTGAGAATCTGCTCGTCCATTGCGTTGAAACTGATCTTTTCAGGAGAGATCTCCATGGATTTGGTCACTTTGTCCTGAAGACGGTACTGGGTTCTGAGCATATTCTGAATCTTCGTGATGAGGACTGCCATTGAGAATGGTTTTGCCATATAGTCATCAGCACCTGTCCTGAGGGCTTCCAGTTCATCCTTGCTGTCGGTCTTTGCGGAAAGCATGATGACAGGTATATGACTTGTGGCTATGTTCTGTTTCAGGTGGGCACACAGCTTCAGTCCGTCCATCACAGGCATCATCATGTCTGTGATCACAAGATCCGGCTCATTCTCCTTTATCATCTGCAGGGCCTCTTCGCCGTTTCTGGCCAGCATTATGTCGAATATCTTTGCCAGACCGTCGTTCATATATGCCCGTATCTCCTCATTGTCTTCGGCTATCAGCAGTCTGCCTCGTTTCTTGTTTTCTGGCTTTTCCAGTTCCAGAACTTCCTTTTCTGTGTCGAGAATATACATCTCCTGCGGATTGGTGGTGTGGGCCTCAGGTGCCTCCTCTCCTTTGAGTTCTTCAACGGAGTATGCCGATTCTTTGGAAGGAAGCGATACTATAAAGGTGGAACCCTTGTTCACCTCGCTTATTAGTTCGATTTTTCCGTGGTGCAGTTCCACGAGTCTCTGAATGAGCGACAGACCGATACCGCTTCCGATATGCTCGTTGTCTATCTGGTAGAATCTCTCGAAAATCCTGTCCTGCTTTCCTGCCGGAATGCCTGTTCCGGTATCGCTGACCTCAATCTTCAGATCATCTTCGCCTTCATATACCTTGACCGTGATGCTTCCTTCGTCGGTGTATTTGAATGCATTGGAAAGCAGGTTGTTAAGAATAAGTTCCAGGTACTGTCCGTCCACATACACGCTCTTGCCCTCCATCTCGGAAATCAGGGAGTAACGGAGCTTCTTGTTTTGAGCCAGCTTCTCGTAGAATGACCAGTTTTCCTTTACTATCTTATGGACATTCTCCTGCTGTACCCTGAGTTTGAAGACTCCCAGTTCGGCTCTTCTGTAATCCATCAGCTGATTTACAAGGTGTAGGAGCCTCTTGGCGTTTCTCTCCACATATCTGAGTTGCTTGCGCATCCATGTGTCCGTACTTTTTCCTATCATCTCTGACAGCGGATTGATGATTAGAGTGAGCGGGGTACGCATCTCATGGGATATGTTGATGAAGAATCTCATCTTCATCTGGTGGATTTCCTCCTGATGGTTCTTCTCCTGCTTCTCCAGTTCAAGCCTGTTTTCCCTTTCCTTCCTCTCCACTATGAACCGATAGAGACCCCAGAGGAAGATCAACAACATTATTGAAAATGCCGCTATGGCTGCGATGCTCTTGTACCATATCGGCCTTATTCTGATCCGGAGTGTGGTCGGGGTTTCATTCCATTTTCCGTCATTGTTTGCTGCCTTTACCATGAAGGTATATCTCCCGTGCGGCAGATTGGAATATGATACGCTTCGCTTTTCCTCGACCTGATACCATTCCTTGTCGTAGCCGTCAAGCTTATAAGCGAATGTGTTGTGACGCCCTGCCAGATAGTTTGTCACGCAGAATTCCAGAGTGAATGAGTTCTGGTCATGACGTAAAGTCATATATTCCGCCTCTGTAACGCTTTTCTCAAGAATCCCGCTTCCATCTCCCGGCCTTACAGACTTGTTGAAGACTTCCAGGCGGCTTATTATCGGCTGAGGTGTGTATGGGTTGTCCTCGATTTTTGACGGGTCGAATGAACTGATTCCATATATACCTCCGAACATGATCTCGCCGTTACTTCTCCTGCAGTGGGATCCTGGGTTGAATTGATTGTTCTGCAGTCCGTCAGAGGTGGAGAAGTTCCTGAATGTGCCGGAGAATGGATTGAAGCAGCTCAGTCCGTTATCGGTGCTCAACCATAATCTGCCGAATGAATCTTCCTCAATTCCGTAAATGATGTCGCTTGCCAGACCATCTGCACTTGTGTAGTGACTGACAGCCTTTTCCTTGTCATCGTAGCACCATAAACCAGTCCTGGTGGCAATCCATATCAGTTTTGTCGTACTTTCATAAAGACTTTGAACGAATACTGACACGAGAGGTGAACCGTCATGCTGGATGTCGCATCTTTCCAGTGCCCCGTCGTTGACTCTATATGTGGCCAGGCCGTTTTCGCCACCGATCCACAGCCTTCCCTGAGAATCCCGGAGCAGGTCTCTGACCTTCAGTTTTCGGATTGGATATCCCTCCTTGTCTTCGTCAAGCGCTGATATTGTTCCGGACGCCATGTCGAAACTTTTCAGACCATCCAAAGTGCCAAGTATGAGCCTCTGTCTGCCGTCAGGCTCGATTGCATAGATGTCAAGCTGCCCGCTTGTCGTGGCATGCCTTATCGTCTTGTGCCTTCGGTCGATTATGCTCAGGCCTCCGGCATGAGCACCTATGAAAATGCGCTCTGTCTTCTCGTCGATATACAAGGCTTTGATGTCATTGGATTCAAGGTTGGACGATTCTGCACTGGATTGCAGTTTGTAGTAGGTGAACCTGTTGCCATATGGATCATAGTGATTGACTCCTCCGCTGTTGGTTCCTATCCATAGTGTTCCTTCCTTGTCTTCCTCAATGCAGCTTACCACATTGTCGTTAAGGCTGTTACCGCCATATTGCATCTGTAGATTTTCGAACCGGTTGCGTGAGGGATGCCAGTAATTTATTCCTCCGAACCATGTCCCAAGCCACATTCCGCCTTGATTGTCGAGGCAGATGCATCTGACGGAACTTTGAGACAGGCTTCCATGAATGAAAGGATCGCTCTTGATGTTTATGAATCCGTCCCCATCCAGAATGCTCAGTCCATTGAATGTGCCGATCCACAGCTTGCCGTCACTGTCAGTCTGCAGGGCTCTTACATAATTGGAACTCAGGCTCCCGGAGGCATCCTCGTGATGATACACTTTGGTGTCACCTCCTGCCAGGTCTATACCATGCAGACCATCGCCTTCAGTGGCAATCCATATCTTTCCGTCATGTTTCAGGAGGCATTGTATCGGTTTGTTGCCTTTGAATGCTGATATGCGTTTTATCTCTTTTGAACCGATCGAGTAGCAGAACAGACCATCCGATTCTGTTCCGATCCAGATGTCGTCATTCTCTCTGTAAAGAATGGTTGCACCGAAGGTTTCTGGTTGGCGGGGGGGGGGTAGTTATTTCCCAATTCCGTGTGTTGCTATTGAAGATCCTAAGGCTTCCTCCCGTGGCTATCAAAAACCTTCCCTCTCTGTCTTCTGCGATTCCGGTCACTGCCTTTCCTCCTGTAGAGAAATTCCGGAATGAGTCTTTGTCTCTGTCATAGAATGAAAGCCCCTTCTCCGTACCTATCCACAAGCCGCCTTTGCTGTCAAGATATACCTGTCTTATTATATTGTCTGAAATGGAAGTGCTGTCATCATCCCGGTGACGATAGACTGTGAAGTCGTAACCGTCAAATCTGTTCAGACCGTCATGTGTCGCAAACCACATCTGTCCTCTGCAGTCCTGGCATGCCGAGCGGACAGTACTCTGAGACAGACCGTCGTTAATGGATATGTGTGTGAATGAGATGTCCTTGTCCTGTATCGCAGATGCTCCCGCCGTCAGCGCAGAACATGCCGCTGCACAAATCAGTATAGCCAGACGTTTCATATTGCGTATCTTCTTGTTTTTGTTCAAATTGTCAGCTACGAATTTAATGATTTATTTGAACATTTGTTGCATCTTCCCTTATAGAATAGGTTCGCTGTCCGGAGAAATGCCGGATCTTCCGGATGAAATGGCTTTTTGAGTTGACTTGTCCGGGAAAAAGGTAGTTTCGCCGGATGACACGCACAAATTGGGCTGACTTGTCCGGGAAAACTGGCATATTCCCGGATGATAATGGAAAAATCAGATGGGGCAGGGTGCCGAGGCTGGATACAAAAAAAGGCTGACCCGTCAAAGGCCAGCCTTTCTATCGTGTGTCAGGGATGTCTTAGAACATCTCCGGCTCGTTGTTCTGCTCCGGTGCTTCAGGAGCGTCGTTGCGGCGGTCGCGGCGAGGTCCTCTCGGGCCACGGTCATCGCGGCGTGGGCCTCTGTCTCCGTCACGACGAGGTCCGCGGTTGTCGCGGCGGTCGTTGTCACGGCGTGGGCCTCTGTCTCCGCGTGGCTTGCGCTCAGGCTCGACATATCCCTCCGGCTTCTCGATGAGAGCCTTGCGTGAAAGTCTCATCTTGCCTGTCTTCTCGTCGATTTCGAGGAGTTTCACATCCACTTCGTCACCAACGTTGAGCACGTCCTCCACCTTGTCAGTCTTCTTCCAGTCGATCTCAGAGATGTGGAGAAGGCCTTCCTTACCAGGGAGAATCTCTACGAATGCACCGAATTCGAGGATTGAAA
>CAZMNZ010000107.1:0-7788 GCA_964567765.1 uncultured Muribaculaceae bacterium | reverse complement strand
TTGATTACCATCAAGGTAGTTATGCTGGGAGGGTGGTTAATTTATAGAACCTCCCACAACATAATTGATTCCGCCGAGAAGAGAGCCCGTGACGAGGGCCGTCTTGAGGGAGAACTCCGGGGACTGGAAAAAGGGAGAGAGGAAGGTCGGGAAGAAGGAAGGGAAGAAGGAAGAGAAGAGGCTAAGAGGGAAGACGCAGTAAAACTGCGAGAGCTGGGGGTTGACGTTGCAATCATTGCCCAGGCGACAGGGTTGTCTGTCGAGGAGATTAAAGCGTTATAGTTTTCCTGGACTGATATTGAAGGCGGAAAGCGGTTGATGGCTGCTTTCCGCTTTTTCTTTGCGGGTGATGCGTGGCTTGCGGGTGCTACATGAGAATGCAGGATTCGAGTCCTGCACCGACAGCCCTGATGATGTTCCGGATGTGCTTGTTGTAGCATTTGACATGACGCTGGAATATTCCCGTCTCTGCCGTGCCGCATGGTGGGCGTCTCAGGGTGTTCCATATATCGCGACAAATCCTGACCGTGTCTGCCCGACAGACCAGAAGGTCGTGCTGGTGGACTGCGGATCAATCTGCAAGTGCATCGAGCATGCGACAGGACGTCAGCCTGACATCACTCTCGGCAAACCTGATCCTAACATGCTGAAAGGCATCCTGGACAGGCACGGCCTCAATCCTGATGAAATCGCGATGGTGGGAGACCGCATATATACAGATACTGCGATGGCACACAATGCCGGGGCTTTCGGAGTGCTTGTCCTCTCCGGTGAGACGACTTTGGAGACGGCGGAAAAGGTGGCGGAGGATGCCCGCAACAATCCGGCGCCGGAATTCTTTCCGCCTGACCTGATTGTTCGTGACATCAAGGAACTGGGAGAACTTCTTGCTCAGAGCAGGAAATAGAATCCGATAACTGAAAAATGTTGTATCTTTGTCTTTCGTGATTTGATGAACGGAATGAAGAAGATACAACTTTTTTTATTGGTGTCGGTGGGACTGCTTGCCGCCATGGCATTCAGGGCTCCTGCTGAGAAATCCCCTCAGGAATTATATATAGAAAAATATGCACCTCTGGCCGTGTCGGAGATGTATCGCAGCGGCATACCAGCCAGCATAACCCTTGCTCAGGGAATGCTGGAGTCCGGAAACGGCCGCTCCGAACTGGCGCTCAAGAGCAACAACCACTTCGGAATCAAGTGTCATAACAACTGGTCAGGCGGGCGTGTCTATCATGATGACGATGCGAAAGGGGAGTGCTTCCGAAAATACGGGCATCCGTATCAGTCATACCGTGACCATTCGGACTTTCTTCGTTACCGCGACAGGTACAAGTTCCTTTTCGACTATAAGGTGACTGATTATAAGTCATGGGCTTATGGTCTGAAGAAGGCTGGCTACGCAACGGATCCGGCATATCCGAAGAAACTCATAAAACTGATAGAGGATTATGATCTTCATGTATATGACCGCAAGCCGTCGTCATTCGGGGCAGATCAGGAGTCCGGAAAGAAGAAGAGGGGCAGGAAGAAAGGCGGGACTGTGATTCCGCTCGTGGGGGAGGATCTACCTCAGGAGCGGGATATTGCGGCGGAACGGGAAACCGTTGATGCCCTGCCGTTATCTCCTTCCGTACTGGAACAGGTGCAGACAATGACCCAGAGACAGCGTGAGGAGTTTCATTTCTCGCTCTCACGTCAGATGTTCACCCAGAACGGCGTTCCTTTTGTATATTCCGTTGAGGGTGACACATATGCGGCGATTGCGGCTTCGTACAATCTTTTCGAGAGGGAGATATTGAAGTTCAACGACCTTGCTTTTGATCAGGAACTGCTTCCGGGCACAGTGGTCTATCTGCGTGCCAAGAAGAAGACGGCAGCCAGGGGAGTTGACAAATATGTGATGGAAGAAGGTGAAACCTTGAGGGAGGTGGCTCAAAGATTTGGCGTCAAACTCTCCGGCATCCTGCGCCTGAACGGCTTTGAAAAGGGGTACGTCCCTCGCGAGGGCGACATAATCCTTCTTCGTAAATAGACCTCCTTCTTCGAGCGAAGGCCGCAGGTCTGAGACGAGAAATCCATAACCCAATGATATGAAAAGAAACAAAATATTAATCTTTATAGTATCCTGCGCACTTATAGGCACCGTGGCCGGCTTCTTCTTCGGTCGCTGGTATAACGACAACAGACGTCCTAACTTCTCGGAGAAATATATCCTCTTCGTGCGGCCTGAAACTTCAGTTCAGACAGTGATTGATTCACTGGTGAGCGGAGCCGGAGCCCAAAGACTGCGCAGCCTGGAGCGCTGCTTTGACGAGGTGGACCTCGCTGCCAGCATGAAGCCGGGACGATATGTTATAGAACCGTCATTCACAAGCATATACGTTGCCCGTATGCTCGTTAATGGCTGGCAGACCCCCGGCAATATGACACTCTCCGGAACCATCCGCACAAAGGCACGGCTGGCTCAGAAGATCGCGGCTCAGATGATGGCGGATTCGGCCTCCATCGCCCAGGCTCTCGATTCAGCGGAGTTCCTTGAACCATATGGCTTCACTCCGGAAAATGTCTTTGCGATGATCCTTCCGGACACATACCAGATGTACTGGACGGCATCGGTCCGCGATATCTTCGACCGTCTCAAGAAAGAATATGACGCATTCTGGACCCAGGAGCGTCTTGATAAGGCCAAGTCTCAGAAACTGAATCAGATGCAGGTTTCGGTTCTGGCCTCCATCGTAAGCGGCGAGACCTTGAAGTCATTTGAATATCCGCGCATAGCAGGCGTCTATCTCAACCGTTACCGCAAGGGAATGCGCCTCCAGGCAGACCCTACCGTCGCCTTCTGCTTCAATTATGAGCCGGACCGCATCCTGAAGAAGCATCTGAAGGTAGATTCACCGTATAATACATATAAATATGCAGGTCTTCCGCCAGCCCCGATCAATGTTCCTCCAAAGGCCTGCCTTGAATCAGTCCTCTCGCCGGAGAACCACAAATATATCTATTTCTGTGCAAGCCCCGATTTCGACGGCACCCATCGTTTCGCAGTGACCTACAGCGAACACCAGAAAAATGCCCGCGCCTTCCAGCGCGAGCTTACAAAACGTCGTTCGTCAAAGTGATTCCTCCTAAATCTTCACCCCATGATAATGCGGTCCGAAACGTTCGAACGCCGCACGGTCGAGTGACTCCTGATGGTCGGGGTGGGCAATGCTGATGAGCAGTTTGGCACGCTCCTGCATTGATTTTCCGTAGAGGTCGACTGCACCGAACTCAGTCACCACATAGTGCACGTGAGGTCTTGTCGTAACGACTCCGCCACCTTCGATTATTACCGGAGCGATCTTGCTTCCGCCCTTGTTCGTGGTGGACGGCATGGCTATGATTGCCTTGCCCTGAGGTGCCAGTGAGGCTCCATATACGAAATCCACCTGTCCGCCGACTCCGGAATAGAATCTTGTTCCGATCGAGTCCGCGCAGACCTGGCCTGTGAGGTCGATCTGTACCGCAGAGTTGATGGCAGTCATCTTAGGGTTACGGGAAATCACGAAAGGGTCGTTGGTATAGCCCACATCCATCATCGCCACCATAGGGTTGTCGTCGATGAAGTCATATACCTTCTGCGATCCCATGAGGAAGGTAGAAACTAACTTGCCCTTGTCAGTCACCTTGTTGGAACCGTTGATGACTCCCTTTTCCACGAGTTCGAGCACTCCGTCAGCGAACATCTCTGTATGGACTCCCAGGTTCTTGTGGTTTCCAAGTTGTGCAAGCACGGCATTCGGAATGGCACCGATACCCATCTGCAGACATGCTCCGTCGTCGATCAGTCCGGCACAATGCTTTCCGATGGCGATCTCCACCTCGCTTGGCTCGCTGAAGTGTGCCGGCTCCAGCGGCTCGTTTCCTTCCACGAATATGTCTATCATGTCCATAGGAATCATGGCCTGGCCCCATGCCCTCGGTACGTTGGGGTTGACCACTGCGATAACTGTCTTGGCGCACTCGATCGCTGCAAGCGTAGCATCCACAGAAGTTCCCAGTGAAACATAGCCGTGCTTGTCAGGCGGGCAGACCTGGATCATAGCCACGTCGCATCGAAGGGCTCCGCATCTGTAGAGTTTCTGGGTTTCGCTCAGAAATACCGGTATATAATCGGCGTATCCGGCCTGGACTCCCTTGCGGACATTGGCTCCGACAAAGAATGCCTGATGGAAGAAGATGCCGTCATACTTCTGGTCGGTGTATGGAGCCGCTCCCTCTGTGTGAAGATGGTGGATGCGCACATCCTGAAGTTCTCCCCTGTCTCCGCGTGCGCAGAGTGCGTCAATAAGGATACGTGGAGCGCTTGCCACACTGCTGAGATGGATATGGTCGCCGGACTTGACAACCTTGACAGCCTCTTCAGCCGAAACGAATTTGATATCTTTGAGCATAATTGTTTGATTATCTCGTCAAAGATAGTTATTTTTCGCAGATTTGCTAACTTTGCGCCCGTTATGCATACATTACAGGAAAAACAGCAGGCATTCGCCCGCATCATAGAAGTTCTCGATGAACTCAGAGAGAAATGTCCATGGGACCGCAAGCAGACCAACGAGTCTCTCCGTCCTCAGACCATAGAAGAAGTTTACGAATTAAGCGACGCTATCCTCAAGGGTGAGGAGAAGGAGTTGTCGAAGGAACTCGGCGACGTTCTTCTGCACGTCCTGTTCTACGCGAAGATCGGCGAGGAAAAACGGCATTTTGATATAGTAGATGTCATCAACTTCTTGTGTGATAAGCTTATATACCGTCATCCGCATGTGTTCTCATCAGCGGAGGTCGGTGATGCGGAGGATGTGATCAAGCAGTGGGAAATGCTCAAGACCAAGGAGAAGGACGGCAACAAGAGAGTCCTTTCCGGTGTTCCAGACGGCCTGCCGCCTCTTCTGAAGGCATATCGCATGCAGGACAAGGCACGTGGAGTCGGTTTTGACTGGGAGTGCAAGGAGCAGGTCTGGGACAAGGTCAAGGAGGAGATGGGGGAATATCAGGCTGAACTGGATGCGATGGCAGCTGCTCAGAGCGACGAGGAGCGTGAGGCGGCCTATGATCGCGCTGAAGAGGAACTTGGTGACTTCCTTTTCGCGACAGTAAATGCGGCAAGACTGTATGGACTGAATCCTGACACCGCTCTGGAACGCACCTGCGCCAAGTTCAGACGCCGTTTCACATATCTCGAAGAACAGACAATCCGCAAGGGACGCAACCTCAAGGACATGACTCTGGCCGAAATGGATGCCATCTGGGATGAGGGAAAAGCAAAGGGACTATAGTCCGCCTGACTCTGATCTGAAATACTATTGTGCAGTCAATGATGATAATGTATTGAAAAAATCATTATATTTGCGGGCTTTTTGAAAATTATTAACAATTAAATATTTAAAGTAAATGAAAGCATTCAGATTTTTTGCAGCGGCAGCCGTAGTAGCGGCTCTCGCAGTTTCTTGCAACAGCTCTAACGCACCAGAGGTTGACGTAGAACTCCCTACAGCAGCAGAGGTTGACTCAGTAAGCTACCTCATCGGTGTCAACTTTGGTTCTTTCCTCAAGGGAAACAACTTCGCTGAGAACCTCAAGGAAATCAATATGTCTGAGGTGAAGAGAGGTATGCAGGCTTTCCTCGATGCAGAGGGAACTCCATATGATCCTGATTTCGGCGCACAGTTCGACATCGATCCTAACGAAATGGGACGCATCCTCAACGGATTCATCACCAAGAAGCAGGCTTACAAGGCTGCCGTGAACCTCGCAGAGGGTAAGGCATTCCTTTCAGCAAACGCAAAGAAGGCAAATGTAGACACGACTGCAAGCGGACTTCAGTACACCATCATCGCTGAGGGTGCTGCAGAGAAGGTGGCTCCACAGGACACTGTATGGGTAAACTACAAGGGTACTCTCCTTGACGGAACAGTATTCGATGAGAACGATTCTACAAAGTTTGTCGCTAACCGCGTGATCAAGGGTTGGACAGAAGGTCTCGGCCTCCTCGGTGAGGGTGGTAAGGCAACTCTCTATATTCCTGCTGACCTTGCATACGGTGAGAGAGGAAACCGCAACATCGCTCCTAACTCTACCCTTATCTTCGATGTAGAGGTTCTCAAGGTGGGCAAGTTCGTTCCAAAGGAAGAGGACAACAAGAGCAAGAGGAAATAATCATGGCACTTGAACTCGAGGGCAGGATAGCCCGCAAACTCAATGTTCAGACAGGCACCTCAGCAAGGGGAGCATGGTCCAAGCAGGAGTTCATATTCGAGTATCAGGAAGGAAATTTCCCGACTCAGGTGTGCATGAATGTCTGGGGTGAGGACAAGGTCAGGGATCTGGACAAGTATCAGGTCGGAGACAAGGTCAAGGTTTCCTTCAACCTGAGCAGCCGTGAATACAACGGAAGATGGTACACTGACGTGAGAGCCTGGCGCATAGAGCCTGCCGGTGAAGCAGCTCAGTACGCTGGTGCAGTGGCAGGTGGCGCAGGATATGCCGGGGTGTCGGCAGCGCCTCAGCAGGGCGGATATGACTACGCCCAGTCTGCCGGAAGCTATGCAGCGCCTACAGGCACTCCGATGCCGTCCGCAGACGATATGAGCGCTCCGCTCTCCGAGGACGATCTCCCGTTCTAGTTCACATAGACATAAAAGAGTCCGAAAACCGGTGAGGTTTTCGGATTCTTTTTTCGATCACCAAACCGCTGATTTTATAAAACTTTGATTGTTAGCTATTTGGATGGAAAGTGCGTTGCACCTACAGCATCAGCTGCCGCAGCCTGCGGCCTTCATAGTGTGCCGTCCATCGGAAACCCAGAGACTTCAGCAAGGCTGCAAAGTGTCCGAAGTCAGTTCCTACGCGCTCCGGCTCGTGCGAGTCGGAACCGAGGCTGATGATTTCACCTCCGAGATCCCGGTAGCGCAGCAGGACATCATAGTCGAGCAGAACTTCCCGTCCGCGGTATCCCTGATAACTTTTAGTATTGATCTCAAGGGCTTTGCCTTCCTGTATCAGGTATGTGAACATCGTGTCGAACAGGTCGGCAAAGTCCTTGTATCTTATGTAGTTCTGCGGATACGGAGCATAGCGGACTATATAGTCGTAATGCCCCATGATATCGAAGTCTCCGAGCCAGGTCATTTCGCGGAAAATGGTTTCCAGATATCTTCCGTATGCCTCCTTCCAATCCTTCCCGTCGTAATATTCTCCCATGTAGGGATCGGCGTCATCGATATAGTGGACTGAGGCGATCACCTGGTCGAAACTGTTCTCTGCCATGACTTTCCTTATCTCTTCCCTGCAATCCTCATGCATTCCGATCTCTATTCCCTTGAGGATCTTGACAGGAACAATCTCCTGCACCCGCGTGATTTCTTCCTGCTGCTGAGCCACATCGAACCATTCCGAGACCACATTCCCCTGCATTTTCTTCACCGGGGGTATGAAGAAGTCGCAGTGGTCAGTGAATGCGAGACCTCCCAGACCCTGGGCAGCAGCAGACTTTGCTGATGCCTCCACAGAGGTCCTCTTTCCGTCAAAGGAAAACTGACTGTGATTATGATTGTCGAATAATATCATATTGTCTCTAAAAGAACCGCGAAAATAGTGAAAATTTCTTATTTTTGCAGATTATGGAAAACTGGCTGACGCTGTCCGGTTTTTGCATGCGGTTACTGTAAACAATTAATGAAAAGCATATGATCACTTTCGGTTACAAGAGCAGATTCAATGGACCGTTAAGAGCACTGACGGCAC
>CAZMNZ010000106.1:0-7820 GCA_964567765.1 uncultured Muribaculaceae bacterium | reverse complement strand
GCTCGTCCAATCTTCGCATTCTAATCCCATAAGGGACTGACATATAACCTGACGAGAGTCACGTTTTCTAACTTCATTCATGGGGTCGCCTCGCGCGGCCCCTTTCATCTATTTCTTCAGCATCGGCTATGGTTTCGCTATCTCCGCCCTCTCCCTCACAATAGCAATCATGTTCGATGGAGCAATCACAGTTCCGACCGGCTTGCTGTGTGTCGTGATGTTCAGCGGGGCCAGAAGACTCGAAATCTGTCGCAGAAAAATCTTGCAATTCTTCTGCGACGATGCACGAAATCACGACAATCTCCCCATTTTGTAACATCGTTGCAGAAAAATCGCTCATTTTTTCTGCAACGATGATGATATTATTTCTATAAACTGCGAAATATCTGCAATCCGTCAATTACTTAGTATATTATATGAATATTATTATAGGAATTGTATAATTAAAATCATATAATTATATTTGTGCCAAAGAAAATGACCTGATATGAATCCATTTGTGATAAACGGTATCATTCCTGACCGATATTTCTGCGATAGAGAAACAGAGACAAGGAAAATAGGGACGTGTATAATGATCAGACTAATCTGCTCCTGACTTCCCCGAGAAGAATGGGCAAGACTCAGCTGATTCATCATGTATATAGTCAGAAGGCCATAGCAGAGACCTGTTATACTTTTTATGTCGATATTTATTCCACGACCAGCCTTCATGAATTCATTCTCTTGATCAGTAAGGAGATATATTCGGAGCTGGTTCCCAAAGGCAAGAGGTTTCTGGATTCATTCATCAGTGTCCTCAAGTCGTTGTCCGGATGCTTCGGGTATGACGCATTGACCGGACTTCCTTCGTTCGAAGTCAGATTGGGAGATATCCGTATGCCGGAACTAACCCTGTCGGAAATATTTGCTTATCTTGAAAATGCTGACCGGCCATGTGTCTTTACGATTGATGAGTTCCAGCAGATAGGGAAGTATCCGGAAAAGAATGTCGAGGCGCTGCTACGCACGCATATACAGAAGATGAACAACTGCCGGTTCATTTTCGCGGGAAGCGACAGGCATACTCTTGAAAATATGATCAACTCTCCTGCAAAACCTTTCTATAACAGCGTGGAGCAGATGTATCTTGACAGGATAGACAAAGATATATATGTCGGTTTTGTAAGAGGAGTTTTTCATGAGTATGGGCGGCGGATCTCAGATCAGGCCCTGTCTTATGTCTATGACCTTTTCGAAGGACATACATACTACGTGCACTATACTCTTCATAACGCGTTCGCCTATAACGGTTCGGAAGTGGAGGTCTCCATAGAAATAATTGATGCGACCGTCAGCGATATTCTGCAGGAAAAGGAACACTCCTTTCTGACTCAGTTGTCGCTGTTGAATTATGCTCAGAAAGAGACACTTATAGCTATTGCCAAGGATGTAAAGGCCTATGAGATCACATCTGTCGCCTTCGTCAGGAAACATTCGCTGCAATCCCCAAGTTCCGTGCAGAATGCTGTCAGACACCTGTTGAAGCTCCAGATGATAACATATGAAATGGATGGCAACACGAAGGTCTATTCTGTTTCCGACAGATTCCTGCGCATGTGGATTGCAGAGAAGTACTAGGGTTCACCTATCACAAAAGAGGATAGGATAATAGGGGGAATAGTGGTATCTTTGTCAGCATTTTTATGGGAAACAAGGATATGAAACTATATAAGTCAATCATCTGCAGCATATTGCTGTCTGTGTTAGTGGCTGGAGCTGTAGCGGCTCAGGAGAAGAAGGTCATCAAGGGATTTTCAGGGGGAATGATGCTGCACACGGGATATCAGTTCGGATGCGACAACCCATATGAGCTGGATATCAGCAGCCCGACCTTCGGAATCGGCGGTTGCGCGAAGCTCCATCTGTCGAAACATTTCAGGACCGGCTTCGAGGGATATTTCTCGACGGCTCCTGTCCGCAAGGATGTCGCCAGCGGCAGCCACAACAAGCTGTTCTGGACCGGCCTTCTCGCCGACTTCTTCTGGCAGCAGGGGAAGGTCATCCCGTATGTCGGCCTGACGGTCGGCGGCGGCATGGAGACGGCCTACTATATGTTCGAGGGTGACAAACACGATTGGCTTCCGGAGCCGATGGCAGTCCTCCACAAGCAGCCGTTCTTCGCTCTGGACCCGTATGTGGGAGTGGAGTATGCTGTCGGAGAGGCCCTCAGACTGACTCTCAAGGCCGACTGGATGCTTGCCATAAACTCAGACGGCCTCAACCGTCCGATGGGCCCCCGGATCTATTTCGGTTTCATCTTCGCCCATTAGCTGATCTTTCTGCGCGAATGCCTCCTGCGGCGGTGCGACTTGCGGGTGTATTTGACGATCACGGCTGCGACAAGACCGCCAAGCACGAGGAAGATAAGGACGTAAGTCCATACGGAAGCATTGTCTCCCTTCACGCGGGACCACATCTTCAGAAGAGCCTCGGTGTCGGTGTCGTGCATCATCGAGCAGCGTTCGATGGTCGCCCTGTCAGGATACATCGTGTGGTTCAGATGCACGCTGTCCGCCTCCTCTCCGAAGAAATAGCTTGCGTCCAGTGCATCATACTCCTCGTCGTCCGACATGCTCTCGAGAATTTCCGTTCCTCCGACCGCGCTGACATATCCAGTCATGTCCATATTGCGGATTGCATTCTCCGGCATGCACATGAAGTTGATGAAGTATGAAGCGGCCTTGCGGTTGCGGGCATATTTCGGAATCACCCAGCCGTCGAACCATACTGCGCTTCCCTCTGACGGGATCCTGTACCGGAGGTCCATGCCCACTTCTGCGGCCTCGTCGATTGCCCACTGGGCGTCTCCGCTCCACGAAAGGTTCATCCATGCGAGTCCCTTGGTCATCTGCTCCTTTCCGAAGTCAGCCTCCCATCCGCCGATGTTGTCCTTGCACGAGTGCAGGAAGTTCTCCACAAGAGCCACGGACTCCTCGGAGGTGTCCAGCGAAAGGGTGTGCAGATCAGTCAGACCCTTGTCCAGGGCATCACGGCTGAGGCCGGTGAGAAGGGCTGTATATACGTCCCTGAAAGCATCCTTCATCAGCACCTTTCCGGTGAATGAAGGGTTTCGCAGGCACTCCCAGTTGGAAGCCTCCTCGTCCGAGACGTATTTAGGATTATATATGAGTCCCACCGTTCCCCACATGTATCCCACCGAGTAGTCGTTCGCATTCTTGTCTCCTCCCTCGATCTGGTCGAACTTGCCCCTTATGTACGGAGCCACATTCCCAAGATAGTTCGGGGTGTCGCCGAAATCGGTGTCTATCGGCAGCAGAAGGTCGTTCCGGAGCATGCGCTCGATGATGTAGTCCGAAGGGCAGGCCACATCATAGTCCTCATGTCCCAGCTCGATCTTCGAGAGCATGGTCTCGTTGATGTCGAAGGTCTGGTAGATGATCTGCACAGGTTCTCCGGTCTGTTCCTGATACCACTGTTCGAATTCTCCGAGGAGTTCCTCGTCGATGTAGTCAGCCCAGTTATAGACTTTCAGGATATGGTCTCTTTCCTCAGAGCAGCCCAGCGCCGCCAGTGCTATGATGATTATGGAAAATATCTTCTTCATTTCGGGATACGTTATTCTGCTGCGTTTCTTGCTGCACGTGCCTTTCTGAGGTTGATTACGATCAGAAGGGCGAGAATGCCGATGAACATGATGGTGATCATAGGACGGAGCTCAGGGGTGAGTCCTCCCTTGCGGGCGTCGGTATAGATATATGTCGACAGGGTGTTCAGGCCGATTGTTCCCCTCGTGAAGAATGTCACGGCGAAATCATCCAGGGACATTGTGAACGCAAGGATGAATCCCGATATCATGCCAGGCTTGAGCATAGGCAGAAGCACCTTGCGCAGTGCGTAGAACGGCGTCGCGCCGAGGTCTAGTGCAGCCTCATATATGTTCGGATTCATCTGCGTCAGTTTCGGAAGTACGCTCAGCACTACATAAGGGGTGCAGAATGTGATGTGCGCCAGAATGACCGTGGTGTAGCCCTGGCTGATGTGCAGGAAAACGAAGAGCAGGAAGAGCGACACACCTGTGATGATGTCCGGGTTCAGCATAGGGATGTTGTTCAGGAAGGTGATGGCCTGCTTGCCGCGTCCCTTCATGTTGTGGATTCCGATGGCTGCGATGGTGCCGAGGATGGTGGACACTGTGGCGGCGATGAGCGCGATGATCAGCGTGTTCTGGATTGCCGCCATCAGCGAGCCGCTTCCCTGCATGTCACCGGTGAACAGGTTCGAGTAGAGCCTGGTCGAGAAGCCGGTCCAGTTGCCCAGGACCTTGCTCTCGGTGAACGAGAAGACTGCGATGAAGACGATCGGAGCATAGAGCACGATCAGCAGCAGCCATATGTAGCATTGAGCAAAAAATCTTTTCATCACACCATTCCTCCACTGACTTCTTTCTTATTGTCCTGCAATAAGCTTGTTATACCGATGATCACCAGCATCACCAGCGACAGTGCGGCTCCATAGTTCCACATCGAAGAGTTGATGTTCTCCTGGATGATGGTACCGAAGAGTTTTATCTTGTTGTTGGTGAGGAATTCCGAGATTGCGAAGGTGCTGACGGTCGGCATGAAGACCATCATTATTCCGCTTATCACGCCCGGCATCGAGAGAGGCACCTGCACCTTCCAGAACACCTGCCAAGGCGTGGCACCGAGGTCCGCCGCAGCCTCCGCATAGGACTTGTCCATCTTTTCGAGGATATTGTATATAGGATATATCATGAAGGGAAGGTAGTCATACACCATACCTATGATCAGCGTTCCCTTGCCGAGCTGCATTCCGAGCATATGGAAGAGTTCGGCAGTGGCGAGTGTCCTCATGAGTGCGTTGATCCACATAGGCATGATGAACAGGACTATGGTCACGGCACTCCTGTTGAGCTTCTTGTTTGCCAGGATCCATGCGGCAGGGTAGCCCAGCAGGATGCACAAGGCCGTGTTCTCTATCGCCACCTCAAGCGAGAGGGCAAAGGTCTCGATGGCATCCTTGTCCGTGAAGAACTTCACGAAGTTGCCGAAGGTGAACTGTCCGCTGCTGTCCCTGAATGCATAGAGGATGATCAGGATCAGAGGAAGCGCGACAAACAGCACCAGAAATATCGCATAGGGCAGGGCCCATGTACTTCTCTTATTCATCGCACTTGATTATCTTGATATCCTTAGGAGCTATGTTTATACCCACAAGGTCTCCCTTGTCCCAGATGTCGTTGGTGTCCACCCAGATGTGGTCACGGTCTTCTGTCCTGATGGTCAGGTGATAGTGGTCACCCTTGTAGAGAAGGAAATATACCTCTCCGGAAAGCGTTCCGTCCTCCGGATGGTCGATGAGTTCCACCTTTGAGAAATTGACTTCCACCTTCACCTTCTCTCCTGCCTCGAACTTGGTCTGCGGCCTGCACTCCCACTCCGTTCCGAGGAACTTCACCCTGTCTTCGCTGACGATTTCCGCATCGAAGGTGTTGCAGGTCCTTTCCTTATGCATGACCTGGATGTCGGCAGGCCTGATGATCAGTCCCACCTCCGAATCCGGCTCGAAGGCATTATAGTCCTGGATCATAAGTTCATATCCCTTGTCGGTGTCGACGAACATCTCGTAGTGCACTCCCTTGAAGGTGCATGACTTCACCTTGGCGGTGAGCTGCGCCCCTTCGGTCCTGTTTATTATGTATATGTCCTCCGGACGCACGACCACATCGACCTCCACATCCTCTCCGAATCCTTCGTCCACGCACTCGAACTCGTGTCCTGCGAATTCCACCAGCCTGTCCTTTATCATCCTTCCGTTGAGGATGTTGGACTCGCCGATGAAGTCGGCCACGAAGGAGTTCTGAGGCTCGTTGTATATGTCGGTTGGCGAACCTATCTGCTGGATGTTGCCGTCATCGAGAACCACGATGGTGTCGGAAAGCGTGAGGGCCTCCTCCTGGTCGTGGGTCACATAGATGAAGGTGATGCCGAGTTTCCTGTGCATCTCCTTGAGTTCGATCTGCATGTCCTTTCTCATCTTCAGGTCAAGCGCCGAGAGAGGCTCGTCCAGAAGGAGCACCTTAGGCTCGTTCACGATGGCCCTTGCGATGGCCACACGCTGCTGCTGACCTCCTGACAGAGACTCCACATCCCTGTCCTCGTAGTCGGTCATGCTCACCATCTTGAGCACCCTGCGCACCTTCCTGTCGATCTCGTCTGTCGGCACCTTCTGGAGTTTGAGTCCGAAGGCGATGTTCTCATACACATCGAGATGGGGAAAGAGCGCATAGCGCTGGAATACGGTGTTCACGGGACGCTCATGAGGCGGCATGTCGGTGATGTCCTTCCCGTTTATGAGTATCTCCCCGGAGTCGGCTGCTCCGAAACCGGCCAGGATGCGCAGGAGCGTGGTCTTTCCGCAGCCGGAAGGGCCCAGGAGGGTGAGGAACTCTCCACGTTTCACAGAAATGCTCACGTTGTTGAGGATGCATTTATCGCCGAAGCTCTTGGAAACGTTCTTTATCTCGATTATGTTCTCTGTGTTTTTCATTCAGGTAGGATCAGGTTTATCTGTTAAGTCTGTTGAATATGCTTTTTGCCGCGCCTGTGATATCGAATTTCCAGGTAAGGCCTATGTCAAGCGTGTTGAATCCGGTGTTGTTCGAGGTCCATGCGACGTGTGCGCGGATGTCCTTGTCCTGCTTGAGAGGGAAGAACTCCACTCCGGCGCCGTAGAACATATAGTCTCCTGACTCATATGCCAGTTCATATGGCAGGTCCTGCGCGACGTGTTCATAACCGAACTTCGCGAAGGCTCGTCCCCATTCCCATTCGTATGCCGGTGCTATGAGTGCGGTGAAGTCGCGGGAAAACAGGCCTTTGAGGTCTGCCGCCCTTGTCATATATTCCAGGTCTATGGTGAAGTCTCCCACATAGAACCTGTTACCGAGGTTGAGGGCCTTGACGTATCTGCCCTTCTCGAACTGCCACATGTTCACGGTCCAGTATGACTCGTAGCAGTCCCAGTAGCCCCTCCAAGCGGCCGTATATGCGAAAAGGTTCGGCTCACCATACGAGAAAGGGGAGTTCGCCGCCTGGATGATCACCTCGTGGCTGTCGGAAGGATACCACGCGGCCGACACGCCCCACTGCCAGCAGTCCAGCATGTTGTAGAACTGCGAGTTCATGTCGTAGTATGTGTCCAGGTCATATGCGTCGTATTCGAAACTTCCCACAAGGAGGGCGTCCTTTCCGGCGGTGAACGCAAAACTGCCGACTTCATAGGTGAGCGTCAGCCAGTTGGTGCCTGCAAAACCGGAGTTGTCCTCGTAATATGACGAGGCAAGCCTCTGGTTCAGACTATATGAAAAATGCGGGCTGATTTTACCGTTTATATCCAAATAGAGACCGTCGCCATAGAAACGACCGGCATTCTCCGCGAAATCCTGCCTGTATCCTCCCCGCATGTCCAATGAAACATCAGGAATATACTCTGTGATATCCGCTTTTTTTGCATCCCCCCAGGATGACTTCTGCAATGGCGCCGTACTGTCAACTTCCTGCGCTCTGACCGCAGAGCCGATTGTCATGAAGACAACCCCCAAAAAGACAAAAAATCTTCTCATCTATTTATCCGACGGTAAAGTACATAAATATATGTTAAGGTTAGACTTTTATACGAAACGACAAAGTTAAAAAAAAAATCATTCCACAACACTTCCTCCGCAACTTTTCCATAAAAATCTCCCTTTCGGTGGAGAAACCCTGTTTTCGCTCTCGATTTTCCACCAAAACGTCGGT
>CAZMNZ010000105.1:0-8082 GCA_964567765.1 uncultured Muribaculaceae bacterium | reverse complement strand
ACTCAGAGGGTGTGAAGATGGGAGGTAAGCTCCTCGTTTCAAGCCGCAAGCTCCGCGTAAGCGCAATGATGAACAACCTTCCTGACGTACTTGAGGTTGACTCTACAAACCTGATGATCGGCAAGCAGATCGTTGCAGGAGACCTCAACTACGAAGGCGTTACAATCGTTTCACCTAAGGCTACAATCATCTGCTCAGTACGTCCTACACGTGCAACTCAGCAGGCTAAGATGGAGCAGGGCAAGTAATCTGAACTGGTATGAATTATTTGATTGTCGGTCTAGGAAACATCGGCGTCGAATATGCCAACACCAGACACAACATGGGATTTATGGTATTGGATGCCTGGGCTCAGGCATCCAATATTGTTTTTGAGTCTGGAAGATACGGCAGCACGACGACTATCTCCTTCAAGGGCAGGAAATTCACTCTGCTCAAGCCTTCCACATATATGAATCTCAGCGGAAAGGCTGTAAGATACTGGATGAACGAGCTGAAGATTCCTGTGGAGAATCTCCTCGTATTGTCAGATGACCTGAACATCCCGTTCGGAACATTGCGTCTTCGTAAGAACGGCAGCGCCGGAGGTCACAACGGACTCACCAACATCAACGATCTTATCGGCACTCAGGATTATGCCAGAATCCGCATCGGAATCGGCAACGAATTCGGGCGTGGCCAGCAGATCGGGTATGTTCTCGGAGAACTGAGCAAGGAGGAGATGGAGCAGATGCCGGAAATATGCAAAAGGGTCATCGAAGGCATCAAGGCATGGGCAACCATAGGAGCCGACAGGGCTATGAATGTCATAAATACCCGTCCGAAACCGGAAAACAAGGGTTAAAAAGCTAACACGAGGGCATTCGCAACGTATTTTTGTCGCAAAAATTTGCATTTTTGAATTTTATCGCATAACTTGCCAAAAGTTTGAATATCAGAATCAACAACACAATTTAAATCAAAACAAAATGAAAGCGCTTGTAGATCAGATCAAAGCAGAGTACGAAGTTTTCGCAAAGAACGCTGAGGCTCAGGTAGAAAAGGGCAACAAGGCCGCTGGTGCTCGTGCACGTAAGGCTGCTCTTAACCTTATGAAGGCTATGAAGGAGTTTAGAAAAGTTTCTGTTGAGGCTACTAAATAATTCCGGAACCTTCGAAGAAATAACGGTCGCCGAAAGGTGGCCGTTTATTTTTTTCATTTTTTTACATTTTATATGCAACATTCCAAAACAATATTGCATCTTTGCAACAGGTTTAGGTTTTAGTACACGTTTTAGGGGCTGACAAGCATTGCTTGCAGCCCCTTTACATTTCTCAGCGGATATTCCGCTACATCACTATTTCCACATTGTCCACCCAAAGCGTGTTGCCCACACCGCCATGGAAGGCCTTTCCGCAACTTGCCATGAAATGGAGAATAAGATAATTCGGTACAGTTCCGGGCTCAGCCCATCCGTCTTCCTCCACAATGACATTCCTGCCCTTGCTGTTCAAGGCGTGATAAGCCGTCTCCGGGTCAGTCTTAAGCCCCATATAATATTCAAAGAAAGGCTCACCCGTTATATCTCCATAATGAAGCTGCACCTCATGCCCGTTCACCCAATCAGGAACACTTTCAGCGAAACGTTCTATACCGGTCGCAACCCTCAAAGCGTGCACATTCCCTTTCTCGTCTTCCCACCTCTTCTGAAGGACGAATGTAACCTCCGCCGAATCCGGATGTTCAAGATGTTTGAGTTTTGAAAAGCCTGTACCTCTTATCGCCTCATATCCGACATCTGCCTTATAATCAAATTTCACAGCCTTCGGCTTGCCCTCGAAAGGAATACCGTAAAACACCTTGGCCATCGGAGATTTCGTATCCTTGATAGGTTCGGGAAGGACACCGATCATCATTGCTCCCTGACATACAACATCCATATTTATGGTCCCCATCGCCTTTACTTCCTCTATATGGGTTTCGATCCTCGCGCAATAACCGTTGTCACGAGGTTCCGGATAGACCGTATTGTTGGTCTTGACCACACCTGCGACAATGGCGAGCACATTGTTGGTCCTCCAAAGATACCCCTCAGGAGCCTGATAAGGCTTCTTGCCTGTCACCAGAGTATCCTGCGCTCCATAGAATTCATAAAGATATTTTGTATGTCCCCCTATGATGCCTGACTCCTTGACCTCACGCAGACACCAATGGTCAAACTTGCCATAAGCATTAATGCTCTCTATCACACCACTTTGAGCCGTGAGATCCGTGCACACTAACATTGCATCCAATAAAGAGAGGAGGGCTAACCTTGATATTTTCATAAAAAATGTGTATATATGCAAATTCCTTTGCAAAGATACTATATCTTTTGGTAAAACAAACAAAACGATGAACTTGCGGGCGTCTTTAATATGCATATGCGCAATGCTGCTAACACTCATGTCCTCGGCCTCCCCTGCCAGACATGGGCGGATGGTCATGACCCAGCCTGACGGAAGTTCATTCACCGCCATCATGCAAGGAGATGAATTCACCAGGATCAAGACCACTACCGACGGTTCTGCAATCATTCAGGAATCTGACGGATGGTGGTGCTACGCAGTTTACGGCGAGAACGGTGAAAAGGCCAGCACAGGCTGGCATATAGGAAGCGAAGTCCCTGAGGGAATCATCTCGGCAAGCAGAAATATCCCCCGCGCAAGAATCTCCGAAATTGCATCACTCAGGCGCATGGAAGCGTTCCAACACGCATCAGAGACCGCTGATTTGAGCGTAACGGCAGCGACAAAGGGCGCTACAGTCAGACATGGTGTGGTGATACTCGCCCAGTTTCAAGACATCCAGTTCAAGCACTGCAGGCAGGACTTCATCAACATGCTGATGTCTGAGGGATATGATGTCAACGGAGCGACAGGGAGTGCAAAGGAATATTTTGACGCCCAGTTTCAAGGAAAACTCGAATTCAGCTTTGACGTGAGCGAAATCGTGACGCTTCCGGCCAAGCGGGAATACTACGGAAATAATGACAGCAGCGGAAACGATGACAGGCCGGAGGAAATGATATGGAGAGCGTGCGAAGCGGCATATGAAGCCGGCATGGACTTCTCCACTTATGACGAAAACGGAGACGGTTATGTGGACAATGTCTTCGTGTTCTTTGCCGGCGAAGACGAGGCGGAAGGTGCAGACGAGAACAGCATCTGGTCACATGCCTGGTACCTGTATCATGGCGCAGGCATGAGCCTTGAACTGAACGGAAAACTCATCGACAGATATGCCTGCTCCTCAGAGATGACAAGAATATACGACGAGGCGACAGGCAGGCTGCAGACCACACGGCTATGCGGAATCGGTACATTCTGCCATGAATACAGCCACACCTTCGGTCTTCCCGACCTGTATGACACTGATTATGATGAAGACGGAGGATGGGCGGCAGGCCTATGGGGCAGTACATCGATTATGGATTCCGGGAACCGCAACAATGAAGGGAACACACCTCCCGACTTCAACGCGATAGAGAGGGAAATTCTCGGATTATCTGTCCCTGACATCATTCAGGATGACGGTTCATACACTCTCGACCCGATCGACATATCTGGAAAATGTTACAAGATCAGCGGAGAAGAAGATGAGGAATACTTTCTGATTGAATGCCGTTCAAACGCCGGAAGCATCTGGGACCGGCACATCGGAGGATCGGGAATGCTGGTTTACCACATCGACAAGACCGGTTCCCGCAAAGACTGCTGGACAGTGCACAACACTGTCAATGCCGAGGCCGAGCATCAGTGCGCAGACCTTATGGAAGCAGACGGCAGAAAGGACAGTTATTCCGACTACATGGACTTCATAACCAGAAGAAAAAACATAGAAGGCATATTCTTCCCATACGGGGACACTGACAATCTTACCTACGGCTCTTCACCCGGACTGTCCTTCTGGTACGGAAGTCCGGCAGAAATATCCATAACCGGCATCCGGAAGGATGAAGACGGAAGCATCAGTTTCAATGTCATCGGTTTTTCAGAAGAGAGCACCCCTCCTCGCGTGCAGAAAGACATTGAATATGAAACCTTCTGCGACGCCGTCATCATCAATTTCGAGAGCAGCAGACCATATACGGGAGAAGCAAAGGTGTCCTACGGACATCCTGACGGTGACATGGCAGAACTCACGGTTCTGCCATATGAAGAGGGCAAGTATTCGGTCATGATTGAAGGTCTTGAACACGTCAGGACATATTCAGTAAGTATCTCGTTCACTCTGAATGGAGTACAGGGAGAAGCCGGAACGGTTTCATTCATGACAAAGAAGAGACCTGTCGTTTCCTGGCCGTATCTGACTTTCGGCAGTGCAAGACGAAACAACAACGGCACCTTCCTGCATAATGCCCGCATCCCGCTGAAGGTCAGCAACAATTCCAAGGTGAAGGAGATTTCCTGGTACTTCAACGGCAAGCAGATCGAGCATGAGGGCGACCACCATTACACCCTCCGCGAGAGCGGAACTCTGGAAGCCCACCTCTATATGGAAGACGGCACCACACTGGTTCTGTGCAAGACGATAACAATATCAGCAATGACTGCGCAATGAAAAGATTCATGATCATAATGTCTGCGGCACTGATTTGTGCCGGCTGCTCGGACTTCGACATCGACGAGGTCCTCCTGAGCAGTAGCGACATATCCGTTTCCCTGAAAGGCAAGGTTCAGTATACGTTCAACCCGGACAAAGGGCAGGCCGCCTTCGACAGTGAAAGCAACCTGTACCGATACTTCGACGATGACCTGGGAACCTGGTTCGAAGTCAGATGCCACACCAGGCCGGCCACTGCAGGAGAGGTCATAAAGGCAGATATTGACTGGGCGACCAAGACCAGTTTCCGCACGGAAAAGGGAATGGTCTTTAAAGTGGAAAAGACAGATGAGACCGGAATGATATGGCTGTGGAACGATTCCGAAGATATAGGAATAATAATAAAGGATTATTGACCTATTTTTATTAAATTTGCGCCGCTTTTCCGCTGATGCGGATATGATAGAAATGTATAACTATAAATATTCAAGAAAATGAGAAAACACATCGTAGCAGGCAACTGGAAGATGAATACAACAGTTGCAGAGGGCGTAGAGCTCGCAAAGGCAGTAGTGGCAGCATCGGCTGAGGTTCCGGCTGACGTAAAGCTTATCATCGCTCCACCATTCACTCACCTTTATCCTGTAGCTGAGGTCGTCAAGGGCACCGCAGTGGGTCTTTCAGCTCAGAACTGCGCTGACCACGTAAAGGGTGCCTACACAGGAGAAGTTGCAGTGAACATGCTTTCAGGCGTAGGCTGTCAGTATGTAATCCTCGGTCACTCTGAAAGAAGAGAATACTATGGCGAGACTGACACTACTCTCGTTGAGAAGGTTAAGCTTGCTCTTGCCGAGGGTCTTTCACCTATCTTCTGCATCGGAGAGAAGAAGGAAGAGCGTGAGGCCGGCCGTCACTTCGAGGTGGTTACAGCTCAGGTGAAGAACGTTCTTTTCGAGCTCACAGCTGAGGAAATGGCAAAGGTTGTAGTAGCATACGAGCCTGTATGGGCTATCGGAACCGGTCTTACTGCGACTGCAGAGCAGGCACAGGAGATTCACGCTGAGATCCGCAAGGTTCTTGCCGAGAAGTTCGGTGCACTCGCTGAGGAGATCTCTATCCTTTACGGCGGCTCATGCAACCCTACCAACGCTAAGGAACTTTTCGCCTGCCCTGATATCGACGGCGGTCTTATCGGAGGTGCAGCTCTCAAGGCTGACAGCTTTCAGGCAATTGCACTTTCATTCTAATCCTACGTAATATAAGGATATTCCCGTTTTTGAAAACTAAATCCCTCCCACTCCTTCGTCGCGGGCCCCTCCCGTTCACGAGGCCACGGGCGGCCACGGTTTTCAAAAACGGGAATACCCTTATAACAGCCAGTAATGCAAAATGCAATACTGAATCATTAACGCAATATTAGAACTATGAAGAAAATCATAATTTTTGCAATGGCAATTATGGCTATGACGGCATGCTGCAACGACTGTGACAAGCAGTTGAAGGAGAAGGTGGAGAGTTATGCTGTGGTGGAGGTAAGTTCACCGCTTTATGACGCACTTTCCGAGAATGACAAGAAGATCGTCTCGCTGTTCCGTCAGGCAGGAGAGATCATGGACGGACTGTTCTGGAAGCAGACTTTCGGAGACAAGTCGCTTATCGAAGCTCTTCCTGAGGGGCCTGCAAAGGAATATGCAATGATCAACTACGGAGCATGGGACCACCTCGATGACAACAAGCCTTTCATCGAAGGATATGGAGAGAAGCCGCTCGGCTGCCAGTACTATCCTCAGGACATGACGATGGAAGAGTGGGAGGCGTTTGACGACCCTGACAAACTGAGCCTTTACACAGTCGTCCGCCGCGACGAGAACGGCGCTCTCAAGACAGTATGGTACCGTGACGAGTACGAGGAAGAACTCGACAAGGTGTGCGCTCTCCTCGAAGAGGCCGCTGCACTTACCACAAACGAGGGAATGAGGACATATCTCACCGAGCGTGTGAAGGCGTTCCGCACAGATGACTATCTGGCCAGCGACATGGCATGGATGGACATGAAGGACTGCGACATGGATCTCGTGATCGGACCTATCGAGAACTACGACGACCATCTCTTCGAGGCAAAGGCGGCATATGAGTGCTTCATCCTCCTTAAGGACGAGAAGCGCAGCGCCAACCTTGCCAAGTATGTCGGCCTGCTCCCTACCCTCCAGACAATGCTTCCTTGTGCTCCGGAATACAAGACCTTCGTGCCGGGAACATCATCTGACCTGAACGTCTATGACGCCATCTTCTATGCAGGAGACTGCAACGCAGGCAGCAAGACCATCGCGATCAACCTTCCGAACGACGAGAGGGTGCATGCGGCAAAGGGTGCACGCCGTCTTCAGTTGTACAACAGCATGATGGCCAAGTTCAACAAGATCGTGGTCCCTATCGGAGAGGTCCTCATGGACCCTGCGCAGATGGAGTATCTCAGCGCTGACGCTTTCTTCTGGAACGTGACCTTCCACGAGGTTGCTCACGGACTTGGAGTGAAACAGACTGTGAACGGACGCGGCACTGTGGATGAGGCGATGGGATCTGAGAAGACCACCTGGGAAGAGGCAAAGGCCGACATCCTCGGACTGTTCATGGTCAGGGAACTCATCAAGATGGGTGAGATCACGGACATCACAGCAGAGGAGTCGATCGCGACATTCATCGCAGGAATCGTCCGCTCGGTACGTTTCGGTTCCGCTTCTTCACACGGAAAGGCCAACATGATGTGCTTCAACTACATGGAGGATCACGGTGCATTCACCCGCAATGCAGAGGGCAAATATGTGATCGACTTCGAGAAGGCATCTGCAGCCATCGATTCGTGGTCTGCACTGATTCTTGAGACTCAGGCAAACGGCAACTTCGAGTTCGCTCAGAAGTATGCTGCCGAGAACGCAAGCATCCGTCCGGCCCTCTCTGCCGAGGTTGCAAAGGTCAACGAAGCTGGCATTCCTCGCGACATCGTGTTCGATTTCGCCTGGTAATCGGTTATATAGATAACATTTATCCTCCTATCCACAAGGTAGGAGGATTTTTTTGTTTATCTTTGTGGGTTGCTATTAGATGAGAGTACTTAGACCGTCAGGCGCTAAATCGGCTAAAAGTCTGCCTGTCGGTGCCTGAAATAAAGCAAATTAATGCATTTTCGGTACCGTCAGGCGCTAAATCAGTCAAAACTCTGCCTGTCGGTCACTATAGGTGAAACATTATCTGGTCATAAAAATAAAGATATATAGATATGAAGAATTTTGTAGAGGAGCTCAGATGGAGAGGCATGATACAGGACATCATGCCGGGAACTGAGGAGAAACTTATGGAAGGATCAACTGCCGCATACGTGGGTATCGACCCGACAGCAGACTCGCTCCATATCGGCCATATGGTCAGCATCATGATCCTGAAGCATTTCCAGAACTGCGGCCACAAGCCTATCGCACTCGTGGGAGGCGCTACCGGCATGATCGGTGACCCTTCGATGA
>CAZMNZ010000104.1:0-8109 GCA_964567765.1 uncultured Muribaculaceae bacterium | reverse complement strand
CTTCACTTACGATGAGACTTCTGGGACTTTGAAAATAGGAAAACGCCGTGGAGAATTCCCGGGAATGTTGAAGGAGCGGACCTTTAATGTCATTAAGGTCTCCAAGTCCGGCAAGAACGAAGTCCAGACCCTGAAATATGATGGAAACGCATTGACTTTGAAATTGAACAACTGACAATTATGCAGACACTATTATTGATTATTGCAATGATGACAGGCGTGACGGATGAAGCTATTTTCAGGTGCTTCTCCTATGAAGGAAACGATGCGATGTATGAAAGGAACATTGACGACGCCTCTCAGTTCATTAATCCGATTCTGACAGGCTTCTTCCCGGATCCGAGCATATGCCGCAAGGGGGATGACTATTTCCTCGTGACCTCGACGTTCTCCTATTATCCGGGAGTGCCGATTTTCCATAGCCGTGATCTGGTGAACTGGACTCAGCTTGGCTTTGTGCTGAACCGTCCGTCTCAGCTTGAGCTTGACGGAATCCGACTGAGCGGCGGCGTGTACGCCCCGGCTATAAGTTATAATCCTCATAACGACACATTCTATATGGTAAACACCATTGTGGATGGAATCGGTAACTTCTATGTCAAGACGAAGGATCCTTTCCTGGGAGAGTGGTCGGAGCCTGTAACTTTGCCGACAGTGAACGGAATCGATCCTTCCTTCCTTTTTGACGAAGACGGGAAAGCCTATGTCGTATATAATGGAGACTGTCCAGGGACTCCTAAGTGGGACGGCCACCGTGCCATCTGGTGCCATGAGTTCGACTGGATGAACGATTGTGTGAAAGGAGAAAAGATACTTCTTGTGGATGGTGGTGTCAATCCTGCAGACAAACCGGTGTGGATAGAAGGACCTCATATATATAATGTGGACGGGAAGTATTACCTTATGTGCGCAGAGGGAGGTACTGGCATCTGGCATTCCGAGGTAATCTTCACTTCGGATTCTCCTATGGGACCATATGTTCCGTATAAGAACAACCCGATCCTCACTCAGAGAAATCTTCCTGAAAACAGAACTGACAAGATTACCAGCACCGGGCATGCTGATCTTATACAGACGTCTCAAGGCGACTGGTGGGCTGTCTTCCTCGGCTGCCGTCCGTATGAGGGAAACCTCTACAACACCGGACGCGAGACCTTCCTTCTCCCGGTTGAGTGGCAGGAAGGTGCACCTGTAATTCTTCCGGAGTCGGAACAGGTGCCGCTTGTCGTCGCTAAATCTGAACTTGGTGAGGATATGTCAAATGGTCATAGGGGTAATTTCTCATGGACTGACGATTTCAGCACTCTTGATCATAAGTGGCTGCAGGTCAGGACTCCCGTAGATGAATGGTGGTCTCTTGGCGGGGGACTCAGGCTGAAGACTGTGGACAGAAGTCTCAATATGGACGGCGCCAATCCGGCCTTCATGGCAGTCCGTCAGCAGCACATGGCCTGTCAGGCGGAGACCGTAATGGAATTCATGCCGGAGGCAGATGAACTGGCAGGACTGGCCGTGTTCCAGAATGAGCAGAATAACTATGTGCTTGGAAAGCAGATTGTTGGTGGTGTCCCTTCTGTCGTTCTCTACCGTGCTGACAAGGAGGAAGGACGGATTGTCGTGGCTTGTGAACCTCTCAGCGCATCTCAGAACAGGAAACCTGTCCGTTTGAGAGTGACTGCCGACGGTCCGGATTATATCTTTGAATTTGCAGTGGGCAATTCCCGCAAGTGGACCCGGATGGGCGGAATCCAGAACGGCCGTAACCTCAGTACGGACTACGCAGGAGGCTTCACCGGAGCGGTAATAGGCTGTTATGCCACATCAGTCAGATAGAGCCGTGTGCACTTTTTACTGAAAATGCTCCAGGGTTCCGTTGGGTGCCCTGGAGCATTTTATGAGGGTTTTTGCACCATAACAGGGCAATCAGTCGACAGGAATCAGGACGATATGGTCCAGAGTGAGGCTGCTGCCGTTCTGCTCGGTGGCTTTTAGTTCTATCTTGTTGGCACCTTCTGCGATTACCACGAACTGGTAGCATATGTTCCAGTCGTTCTCGGCAGTACTTGCGAATGACGGAAAACCGACGCTTCTGCCGTTGACAAGGAGTTCGGCTCCGGAATAGTCTCCGGAAGGACTCATGTATTTGATTCCGAGGGCGCAGTTCATCTTTCTTCCGGAGTTGAATGCTGCTCTTACGCAGGCGTTTGATGCAGAGCCGAAGTGCATATATCCCTGACCGGTGTAATTCCTGATTTCGCCGCTGCATCCGTTCTTCACTATGCCGGATATGTTCTTGTATTCGAATCCCTCCGCTTCAAACTGATATTCTCCGTCGTATTCTGCAGGGGCAGCCGGCGCTGACGGCAGGGCGTGGGCTGAAGGCTGCTGTTTCCCGGTCTGTGCGCCCTTGCAGTCTATTCTTATTTCAATAGGACCGTTGTGACACACTTCAAGGGTGAATATACCCCCTTCCCATCCGCCTGAGACCTCGCTTAGGGCATGGTCGCTTCTGTCCGTGAAGGTGAACTGAGGCTCAGAAAGACAGCCGTGAATGATGAGTGTGTCCTTCCGCATGGCGGTGTCGTCCGGATCATAGTTGTTCATGTAAACGTCCAGTCTCTCAGTGGATTCGCAAATCACGGCCGAAGAATATGCTGCAAGGCTTACTCCTATGCCGTTGCACGAATTTGACACAGGATATATGGTTCCGGCTGCCCTTTTGCCGCCCTTGTATGGGTTATAGGCAAGCCATGATCCGTTGATTTCGGAAGCGAAGATGTCCCCTTCATACTTTTGAGGAAAGAGGGAATTGAAGTCCGCCACCTTTTTGTCCGTGTCGCCCCAGACTCCCTGATACTCGGACACATTCAATGTCTTCTCGAACAGCACCGCCGCATCTGCATTCAGTTCTGCTGCATACGGAATTGCAGGGTATCTTCCGCTCTTCTTGAACCAGGTCCTGTTCTCAAGAAGTTCTCCGTCATCGTCCATGCGGTAAAGCCCGTCATAAAGCCCGGCAGGAGCAGTATATCTGCTGACATCGTTCCCTGAGTTGACATCGTGAACCAGCATCACTTTCGTGCGTGCTGTTACTTCTTCTCTTGACGGGATTCTTAGAGTACCGTCAAGAATCTTTCTGAACATGTCGATGCTTATGTTGTCCAGCTGAGGGAATGTCTCCCAGTTCCTGGATGAATATCCGTCTGAGGTCTCGACATCCTTTCCTTCTGCATAGCACTCCTCACGCACCAGTTCCGGACCGTCGATCACTGTTCCTCCTGTGAGCATGAGGTGCTCAGCGGTCGCGATGATTCCTGAGGCGACCGGGCAGGATTCATCTTCCGTCGCACCGTTCCATCCGCAGGTGTCGAACCGGATTCCGTATTGTCCTGCAAGGCCGGAGAGCCACATTCCGAGGCAGGCACTCTCGTTGTTGTAGAATCCGTATCTGCTCGTGAACTTCTCGCAGATTATGAGATTCTCAGGATGTTCCCTGCACATCCGGGCGAAGTCTCCGCCTCGCTTTATCATCGCCACAGGGTTGAGTGAGGCTGCGTAATACGGACCGCAGCAACTGATCGTCAGGTAACCGCCGTACTCGTGGGTGAGCCTCATCAGATGTGTCCAGTGGACGAGTCTCTGCTCATAAGTGACGGATTGCTCCTCACCGAAGCCCCAGAACTGCTCGCAGTAGTTGAAGCCGATGAAGTTCGGATATTCCCGGAAGAATTCTGCATACAGGCTTTCGCTTATTTCTGCATATGTCTCAGTGTCCTTGAAATGACAGTACGCACCGCTCGCAGGCTGGATCATTGCCCATACATTGTTCAGAGCGCAGGTCCTGAGCCATGATTTAGCGGTTTCATAGGCATATTCCACCTTTGTCCATCTGCCGGTGCTCCTGTCTCCGTCCACAGAAAGTGAAATATTGAACACCGTATATGGAAGGATGTCGGCAGGAATCATGTCAATGACCTTCTGAGGGTCAGGGAAAAGCCACGCATCGATATGGAATATCCACATGGGGTGTTCCGGTGAAACAGGTCTGCGCAGTTCTCCTGTTGCTTCCGTAGTCTGCTGCGGACCGTCCGGACCGGCTGCTTGAAGAGTGATGGAACTTCCGTCGGAAAAACTTATCGTATATTCGGCGCCGGTCGTGACTTCCGTGAAGAAACTTTTTACGCACCCGTTGCTTATTGTCCTGACATTCCGGCTCTTACCCTCGTAAGACAGAGCCCATCCTTCGGAAGTGATTTCGAAGTGCGGACGGAGAGAGTCCGCTGTATGGGCTGATTTCAGGCTGCCTAAGGATTCTCCGTCAAGAGTCCAGATGAAGCCGTCGCCGCTCTTTCGGATTCCTACTACCGGAGAGTCCGAGATTTCATCTCCGCCTTTGCCGAATGTGAAGGCGGAGGTAGTGAAGGAGGCGGAACGTCCGTTGTCAAAGAGGAGTGCATATCCGTTTCCCTCCTTGAACGGAATGCAGGCCTTTACACCGGAATTCCTCATTCTGGCCTCTGCGATCTCATAGAGTGCACCGATATTGGTGTTCATCATGGAAATAGTCGCTGTGACGCTTTCCGAAGCAGGATTGCGACCTTCATTTTCGTTGAACCTGTCCTCACAGGCCACCATGATCATGGAAGCAGCAAGCAGACATGATGAAATCAAGGATATGGACTTCATGGCAGGTATCATCTTATTGTTTCAGGGGCACCGAGATAGCTCTTGCGCATGCCTCCCATGTTCACGGTTATCTTCTGCAGGACAAGACCCGGATCGAGTGGACGTATCCTGAGCGTGTGCTTTCCTGCCTTCTTGACGTTATGGACGGTCTCGCTGTCTATCCTGTGCTGTGCCTGCCACTGACCGAGTTCTCCCTTGTAGTCGCCGTTGATGTTGATGATCTGCTCATCCTTGCCGTCTATGCTGACGGCATATCTGAGGCCGCTTTCGTTGAAGTTGAGGGTAGGGGAGAATCTGAGGGTGACGCGTGCAAAGCCTGTGGTTTCCAGTTCGAAATCAAATTCGAGCGACAGACCCTCAGGAGATTCTGTCACAGGAAGTGTGGTTATTGCAGACAGAGTGTGGCCAAGTTCAGGAATGACTGCCCATGAAGTCTTGCTGCCGTCTGTCTTGCGGGTATAATGCTCTGCCTCCATCGAGACGTAGCCGTTCTTCTCCACGAATTTTCCTCCGGCTGTTTCAGCCTCTGCATATTCAGGAAGAGATATTTCTCCGGAAGGAGTTCCGTCTACCCGTTTGACCTCCGGCATGGAACTCTTTTCCGGATTATTCCAGGACTTGTATCCGATGTGGATCTGATCCATCATGTGATTCCATTTTCCTCCTGCCAGAGAGTGGTATTTTTCAGTGAATTCCGCGTCCCTGTCGTAGCAGACCTTGACGTGGTCAGCCCAAAGATTTGCTGCAGGGTCGTTCTTCTTGGCGAGTCTGAGGTTCATCGCCTGTGCGTAATACATTTCATAGAGGTTGGCGCAGGCCTCGATCGGGTAGCCAAGAAGCTGGTAATATGCGTCCTGATACTCAGCCGGAAGTTTTGACGACAGCGCTCTGGCATCCTCTGCAAGTTTCAGGTACTCTGCTGTCACCCTAGGCCATTCGTCGTAGTTCATCGAATAGGTCTTGTGGCTGAGAAGCTCCGGAGTCACCCTGCGGTTGAACTTTGCATATGTGCGGAGCAGTCTTGCGGCTTCTTCTGCGTATTCTTCTCCGAACACCGAGCGGCAGAATTCCACAGAGTGTGCAGTGAGGTTGTCAGGATTGAATCTCTCCGGATCCCAGGCCATGTCGAGGAAGAACGTGATGGGATATTCCATAGGCTTGAGGTCGCCGACATTCACCACCCAGAGCCTGTCCACTCCATATTCATATGTGAGGTTCATCTGTTCCCATATTCGTGGTATCGGATTGATGTTCACCCATTTGGAGTTGCGCGGACCTCCCACGTAGTCGAAATGGTAGTACATTCCATATCCGCCTTTCCTTTCAGGAGAGCCGGGTTTCGGAAGTCTGCGCACGTTGCCCCAGTTGTCGTCACAGAAGAGAAGGGTGACGTCGTCTGGAACCTGCATGCCGTTGTCGTAGTAATCCTGCACTTCCTTATATAAAGCCCAGACCTGAGGCGTCTGATCTGCCGCCTTTCCTGTGACTTCAGTGATTATCTGTCTCTGATCCCTGATGATCTTCTCCATCAGTTGGATATTGCCGGAGTCGTCCATTGCCTCGTCGCCGTCTCCGCGCATTCCAATGGTCACCATGGTCTCCCAGTCCTTTGCTCTTTCCATTCCGCTTTGCCAGAAGTCCTTGAGCCCCTGCTCGTTCCTGACGTAGTTCCATGCACCTGTGCCTTTGCGTTTCCAGTCCTGCTGTGCAAGGGCCATAGGCTCATGGTGGGAGGTTCCCATCACGATTCCCATCCTGTCAGCCAGCACTCCGTTCTCCTTGTCGTCGTCGTAGAAAGCGCTTCCCCACATTGCCGGCCACATGAAATTGCCTTTCAGACGCAGCAGAAGTTCGAAAATATGCTTGTAGCACCTGCTGTTTATGCCACCGAACTTCTCCACTGCCCAGTTTCCGAACGAAGGCCATTCGTCGTTGATGAAAATTCCTCTATAGGCCACTTTCGGTTCCCCGTCTGTGAACTGTCCTTCGGCAGCATATATGTTCTCATGCCTTGCGACAGGAACGTCCATCCACCAATACCACGGAGACACTCCGATCTGGCGCGAGAGTTCATAGATTCCGTAGATGGTACCCCTCTTGTCGCTTCCCGCTATCACGAGTGCCTTGCTGACACCATCCATGGGCTTCTCGACTACAGTGATGACATATTTCTCGTTCTTCCCTTCAAGTTCCTGCACGTCAAGTTTTCCTGTCGCTGCAAGTCTTTCGATTAACTCCGAGCCGAGAGTTCCTATCATTATGCATTCCTTTTCAGGGGTTGTGCAAAGTGCCGGTCTGCCTCCGCATACCTTGAACATGTCCTCCTGCAGGCTTTCGATGGCCATGAGGACACCTTCGTGGTCGGAAGAGTCATGCACGATGTTCAGCGGCTGTCCCTTTCTCGCGATGGCCAGGCTTTTTCCCTGTCCGGAGAATGAGACAAACCTTTCGGCCGCGTCAGATGCGATTGCAAACGCGATTGTCAGGATGATGGCAATGGTCTTTTTCATGTTGGTCTGATTAGTTGTGTTTCACATTTTCAAGACCGAATTTAGAATACTCCTTATTAAAAGACAATATTACGAAATAAACGGATTCCAATATGCAATTACATTGAAAAAACACCATGTTCAGTGTAACGAATTTTATGTGAAATGAAACATGATGAATAATGAAACGTTTTGTAAGGAGAGAGTAATAAATGGATTTGCCTATGAAATTGAGCGGCAGTGTCCTTACCGGCATTCGGTGTAATTTTGCATCAGGTTGTATATGATTCATTAACACATTAAAACTAAATAATTTATGAAGAAAATCTTGTTTTTGATGCTGACGGCGTTCATGTGCCTTTCAGTATCTGCTCAGAAGACTCCATGGAAGTTCATCTCCATGGAAGAGGTGACACGTCATGGCGGCAATGCCACATGGGATGAGGAGACATTCACGGCATCTTTCGTGGGAAGTTCGGACAGGTGGATCGACCTTCCGGGCATCAAGGGCGACATCAACGGTCACACGAACCTTACACTTAACCTGACAAAGAGCGAAGTGATCATTTCCGTGTTCGTCCGCTATAAGGATGAGGAAGGAAACACGAAACAGGTGAAGGCATGCACGCTGTACCGTCAGACCGGCAAGCCTATCGAAAAACCGACGGCTCTCAAGATAGACCTCACGGACGGAGGTAACATCACCGAGGAAATCCTCGCCAATGTGACCAGCATACGTGTGGCCATGGCAAAGCCTTGCGTCGATAAGGACGAGCCTTGGGTCGTGACATTCGCTGATTCAATGTTGTTCTAACGTGAAGACCGATATGAACAGAATGGAATTTTATGTTGCCCCGGAAGTGAAGCTGCACGAACTTTCGTATGAGGGAAATCTCTGTACCTCGGGACTTACAGAGGAAGTTACGATAGTTGA
>CAZMNZ010000103.1:0-8160 GCA_964567765.1 uncultured Muribaculaceae bacterium | reverse complement strand
AAAAATTATTCTCTGCCGTTCGAGAGCGATGGCAGAGAAATAATCAAGGTGGGGGTCAATTTCAGCAGTCAGACCCGCAATATAGATCAGTGGATTATCGGATAGAGGTCATATTCTGATACGGTGGATTGTACCGTGTATAAGATAGGTGTCATCCACATCTCGTGAACACTAATCCTTCACACAGCGGAGGGATGCACCTGAGAGGAAGTTGCCGTAGGATACCAATACCTTTTCATAGGAAGCATTGTATAACGGCATAAAGTAGTAGTACTGAATATTCGACAATACCGTAGAGTCTGCGGAAGTATACTTCACCTCAACCAGAGACGACCCTATCAGGTACGACATGATACCATATATGCCGTTGTAGTTTGTTACATTATACGATGGTTCAGCAGTGAGCGATGTCTTGTTTCTTATGCTTGCAAACTGCCATGCCCAACCTGCATTGGCCAACGCCGTGAGACTAGCTCCCTTGATGGTGGCGTCATAATATGCACCATCCGGATTTACCAACACGCTGTTCGAGCAATGTCCGACAAGTCCCGTCATCTCTGTCACTGTCGGGATATGCCAGCCTGGAGGGCAGATTCCCTGGCAGCCTTCGAAAGACGCAGCGTTGTCTGCCGTGATTTCCTCGACACCGAATGCCGTCGCTGCATCATAGAGAAGTCCTAGGGTCTCGGCAAGAGCAGGATCGGCAACCTTATCGGCATTGGCTGCAGGATACCATATTCCGGCATCCTCGGCAGGATCGCTTGAAACGGTCTTTCCACGAGGGATGAAACGGAGGTTCTGCGCCATCCAGGTGTTGCCGTCGGCGAGTTTCACTGTGTTATATCTCACTCCATCATATACGAAATAGCCTTCAAACTCCTCGAAAGTCACGGGAGTATATTCCTTCTCTGCCTCTCCTTCAAATGCGAGATAGCCCTCATCCGTCCAGTTCTGGATTTCTCCAGTGGCGGTCACCTCTACATTATCCGCCAGCACGCGTGCATTGACCGTGTACTGTCCGCCCGACTTGAGGGTCATCTCGGCAAGGGGCTGGGTGATGATCTTGTTGTCGGACAGGGTGAAGGAAATCTTGAGAGCCGCTTTCTGAGGCACCACGATAGCCTGCCACTTCTTGCCTTCATCTGCGTTGTTCGCCTTGACTGCCGCATCTTCGGCAACGGCTCCTGCTGTCACAGTAAGGGCTTTAAGGTCAAGGTTAGCGGTATGGGCTCCTCCGAGTATCTCCACGGAATTGATTTCCGCACCAGACTGGTTGTCCACATTGATGACGAGTTTGGTCATCATGTGCTTGAAGACCATTGTCACAGCATTGGCCGTCGGAAGCACGCCTTCCTTGGCTGCCGCCATAAAGTCTGCCGCACCTATGCCAGCCGTCTGGTCCGCTGGAAGAGTATATGAGGTCGGAGTGCCGGCTTCCGCATATGGGTAGTAGGCATATAATGACGACTCCGAATAAACATTGGCATACCAGAGAAGATCGCCGGAAAACTCCTCACCTGCATAAGTCAGGCACTTGTTGTCGGCATAATCGCCGTCCGTGGTCACCACTGTGAGACCGATCTTGTCTCCGTCCTCGAAGTTCACCTCGGTCGCCTTGGTAATGAGAGGCTCCACGCGGATAAGTCCGGCCGCCACCGGTTCATCGTTTTCCTTGTTGCGGCAACCCGCCACTGCGAGCACTGCCAGTGCGATTGCAAAATACTTTTTCATAATATCAATAGTTTTATATCATTATCAAATGTCATCTGTCATTCTGGACGCAGTGAAGAATCAATCAGAACTGGTAACCTACTGCCAGCTTCGCTTCCAGGCGGTCAGCGCCCGACATCTTCCGGAGGCCGAAACCATGGAGCCATCTGCCGGCAGCCTTGACATACATTCCCTTCCAGAAATCATATTTCACCGAAAGTCCTGCACCTATGCGCCTTGCCGTATCATATTCCATCTGAAGGTCATACCATTCCTGCAGCCTGTACGGAGCGACCAGGGCTCCGGAGTTCTCCGCCACCTGATAGTCCTCTTCCGAAACACTTCCCCAGCCGCACGCGACGTCTGCCGCCACCTCTACGACTCCCGCAAGCCTCACCAGACCTCCAGCCCTGACTTCCGCCTTCATAAGCGACTGCGTCTGCACATAAGGGTATATCTGCGATGCCGCACCGTTATGCCAGCCGAATTCCGCCTCTGCAAAGACCTCCCAAGACTCAGTAACATATTCATACTCAGGCTCCAGGCTCAGGATCTCCCTGCGCTGGATCATATTGCTGCCATGCCCCACAACAGTCGTGACTCCGTTTTCCGCGTCCTTTTCCAGCACATTCTCGAAGACCGACTGCGACTTCCATCCGAAGTCCAGACGGGCATAGTGCTCTGCCGACCTGCCGGCTGCCTTATATCCAAGGCGCACATCCACCCTGTCGCCGGGAAAACGGAACCAAACATATTCCTTCTCTCCTGCACTGCCGCTGGTCCGGGCATATTCAAGTTCTGCAAAAAGCCCTTTGTACTGCGTCTGAAGGGCGAATCCATTGGAGAATTCCTTGACAGGAAGACCGTTCGTTCCGGCCTCGTCCAGATGCACGCCGCTGCCCGTCCACACCTGATATACTCCATACATGAGGCCCTTGTCGAAGAAGGCATAGTATGACGACTCGGCCGTTCCCACCTGCTCAGCCTTGACGGTCTCCGCAGTCTTTCCGAATATATACGAGGCTCCAATGGCGAGATCGCCTCTGTGGAACATGATTCCCGGTGCAATCCGGAAATCCAGTTTCCAGTTGTCGTGCCTGAGGTCCTTCCTCTTGGCCATGTTTGCCGAAGTGAAGTCCGCCATTACGCCTATACGCCAGCCCGGAGCCACGTCATAGGAGAATCCACCGTCCAGGGCATAGGTCTGAAGGGTCTTCCTTCCCGGAGTGAACTCCAGCACGTCCAGTGGATAGTATCCGGGATCCGTGAACATGGAGCCGCACATTCCATACCCCTCCCATTGACGGAACGAGAATGCTCCCTTGAAGGATATCCTTTCAAAATGTCTTATGCTTGCTGTCCGGGCACCTGCATTCCAGGCATATTCCGGCTGCCAGATTGCCCTGAAGCCTCCTGTCTCATATCCTCCCGACAGTTCCGCATGCGAACGGGACAGGCTGTCCTGACGTATTCCCGTCACATTGGAACTGCCGTCCCAGAAATTGCGGCGGAGCACCTGCTCATAGGTCTGAGCAGAAAGTGCCGTCTGGCCGCAGAGGGTCAGAGACGTCACCAATATGCACATACACCTATTCATGCAGAGACTGTTTTTCGGTTTCATAAAAATCCTCGGACGAGTTGTTGGTATCGGCCAGCACTTCGTATCCTGATGACTCGCTCAACTGCTCGTCCGTCTTTCTCATAAGGCTCCTTCCCGTGAACACATCGGTCTGGGTCACATATCCTGCATCCACATCTGACGGAAGTCTCTTTGCGTTGGTAGTCGAACGTCCGTCAAAGACCTCCACAGCGTCCATCACCCAGTCGAAAGGCACCTTCACCACATTGTCAACTGTGCTTCCCGGCACCGGGGTGATGTTGTCAGCCACACGCACATAGTCCTCTATCGTCTCGCCCTTTGCCTTGAAAATGACAACGGCCGGCGAACTGAGGGACATCGTATAGGCATTTGCCTTTCCTGTCTTTATCACCACCTCGAGGTACCTGTCCTCGGAAATATTCACTCCCGGAGCAGGATGATAGGCCGTGTTTGTGAAATATGTGCTGTTGTAGCACACGAAATATCCCGGAACATCCAGATTCACCGACAGAGGGAACTGAGCCGCATGGTCAATCGCTCCGCGAAGACATATCACGGCATCCTCGCCCGGCTGCAGAGGAAAATCGTCACCGTCTCCAGGGAATTTCCACACCGCCTGTATTATAGGAAGGAAGTCAGGATATGTCATGGCTCCCGTCTGAGGGTCCTTCAGCGTCCAAGGGTTGGTGGAATTGGAATTATATGGAGACAGGGTGCCGAAGCATATGCTGTCCAGATACTGGATATTATAGTCGTTGTTATGCAGGATGATATACTGATCAGCCTGATAGTCACCTTCCTGCGGGAATTTCTTGCAGCCTCCGCAATATATTTCCTTGATGACGATCGATCCGGCCTTGGAAAGGGTCAGGGCCAGGGTCACATCCCTGTCGGCATTCGAGACAGCCACCTTGTCCGTCGCTCCGTTGAACATATATTCACCGATCTTTCCGCTCATGCTGATTCTGTAAAGACCGTTCGGGAGATTGAATGCAGCCTCGCCGAGGGAGTCGGATGCTGCCACGTACCCGGCACCCGTGTTCATATCCTCCACCTGAACCTTGAATCCTTCCCTGCTGCCTTCCTCCAGGGTCCAGCGAGACTTCACGGTCAGCACGTTCAGGGTCTCCTCATATGGGTCGAAGGCCTTGAAGTCCGCGCAGGAAACCGCTGCAAGCAACACTGATATGTATATTATCTTCTTCATTTCTGTTCATATTCCTTAACTCAGCCTGAGCCTCGCTCGGAATGACGTGTTTAAAATTTCAATCTACAGGTCAGACCATAGTAAAACGCCGGGGTGAAGATTGCCCCCACTCCCGTGGCAAACGATTTCACATACGGACGCGAATTCGTGAAGTTATTGGCAAAGAACGACAGCGACACATGGTCACCAATCTCCTTTGTAACACTCAGATTCGCAGACATATACGGTCCGTAGCCGTCCTGAGCGAAGGTATATGCGTTTGCCGACTTGAGGATCAGGCTTGCAAAATCGGGGTCAGCCGCCTGCTCGTCCGTGAACGGATGCACATTGCCATCCAGGTCCATATATGCCACCGGACGCACTGCCGTGAAGGAATTTCCGTCACTTATGTTTCCTCCGGTCGGGTTGTTGTCTGTCTCGCTTACGGTATATGCATAGTCCTTGCCCTGGTATCTTGATATGTTCCTGCTGAGTCTGAGCAACGACATCTCCAGCCTGCATGTGATGATCAGACGCACCTGAGGGATATGGGTTATGGCCGTCAGGTTCGCATCCAGATTATGGGTCATCTTTCCGTTGATCACCGCTGTATTGCTGCCGCCGTTGGCATATATTCCCACATACTGATACGACCTGTCCGGAAGCGAGGTGTGCGACCAGCCGTCCTGATAATAGTACGACAACTGCTCGTTATGATAGCGCGTATGGGTGTATGAGGCATCCAGACGGAAGGTCGTGCGGATCGGCTTGATTTCCGGGAATTCCACCACGAGTTCCGCTCCTGCCCTGACGATGTCCGCTCCGTTGTTCTGCTTTGTCGATTTCACAAAAGTGCTGTCCGTGACCTTCACAGGCATTTCCGTCCAATAGTCCTCTGCGTCCCTGAGATATATCTGACCGGTCTGGTGATCCACCTTTATCTGAGGATTGTCCGGCATCGTGAAGTCAGCCGGTTTCTGCATTATATTATAAGCGAAAGGCTCGTACACATCCAGGAAGTTATACGGATTCCTGGTCTTGTTGTAGAATCCCACCAGGGAGATCCTGGTGTCCTTGAGGTCTATCTCTATCCCGAACTCGGAATTGCTGTTACGCTGCCACTTGAGATCCGGATTGTACTGCACCGTATATGGCTGAGTGTGATATATATACGACGTTCCTTCGCCATAGGAGAAGCCGAAGGTCTGGATGTCGCGGTACTGCGGTTCCGGATACAATATATAATAGGACGGGAGTTTCTCCGTTATGCCCCAGCCGCCCCTTACGGACAGGGCATCAGTCAGTTTCCATTTTCCGTTGAAACGCGGAGAGAGAGTAGTCTTTCCCTTGTAGAGGGAATTCTTTATGAACACGTTTTCAAGACGCAGACCTGCCGTGAGTTCAAACTTCGTCTGTGCTATCGGGAAGGTCAGGTGCTCCTCGGCATAAACGGAAAGGTTGTGCATGAACGGATAGTCAGTATACGGCCTTGGACGATAGCCGTTGGCTGCAAGGGACGGATCCTCGTAATACTCCCCCTGTCCCACATTACCGCTCGCCTTCCACTGCACTCCGGCCTTCAGCGAGCTCTTGACCTCATCCCAGCGCTTGTGCCAACTGTATCTGAGAGACGCTGCCGCGTCCAGTTGCTTGGAGTCCACTATCTGGTCTGAGAAATATGTCAGAGGAAGCCTGTCGGCCAGAAAATAGCCTTCCTGCTCGGAATGTACGGCCGGCTGGTACGACGCATACGATTTATATGCATGAGATCTGGTCAGCTTGTCGTTGAAGTTCAGGGAGGCATCCAGTTTCAAATTGGTGATCCACGGTCTGTTCAGAAGCCATGTCATAGAGGTGTTCGCCCTTATGACATTGTCCTTTGCCTTCGTGTATTCACCTGTGAACGCGTCCGGGTCATCCTTGGTGTTCATACCTCCGATATTGCCCGTGAGACCGGCCTCAAAGCGGAATACCTTTCTGAAGGTGTTGCTGTAGGAGATGGTCATGCCGCTGCGAGTATATGACTCATACGGAGAGATCAGTTTCTTGACTGCCCTTGCATATTCGGCACTCACATTCAGAACTCCGTTATCTTTATGAAGGTCTATACCCTTGGAGGCGGCCACCTGATATGTTCTAGGATTGACCGTGAAGGTCACATTGGTCGGTGTGCGGCCCTTCTTTGTGTTGATCTTGACGATTCCACTATTGAGGTCTCCATATTCGGCCGAAGGAACTCCAGTGATGACTTCTATCGATTCAATATTCTCGACGGCCACATTTCTTGTTCCCGTTCCGGTCATCTCACCGAAGGAGGCATTGTTGCCGATTCTCACTCCATCCACCTCCACAGCCGTTCCGAACGAGGCGTTTCCAAGAGTCGATCCTCCTTCCCTGAGAGAGATGATGTTTTCCGTCGTGAGATCCGGATTGACCGTCTTTCCACCCGGAAGAAGAGCCGCCACATCCGTCATATTTGAAAGCTGGAGATGATTCAGGGCATCACGGCCGAGGCTATGAGATGTGCTCAGGCCGTCCTTGGCCTTCTGAGCCGTCACCACCACCTCATCCAGAGCCAGAGAGTTTTCGTGGAGTCTGAAGACCAGTGTTTCCTGGTCATTGACAGCATCGATTTCCAGGGTCGCCGTCACATATCCGAGGTAGGAAGCCTCGATGACGTATTTTCCCTTCTGGACGTTGCGGAAGACGAATCCTCCGTCCTCTCCGGTCACTGCCCAGAGATAGTCCTCACCTATTCTGACCACAGCACCGGCTATGGGATGCTCTGTCCCTGCCTCCAGCACACTGCCAGCCACCTCGACACCACCGTCATCGGCAGTCGTCGGAGTCGCGGCATGAGCCGACAGTGTCGCCAGCATCAGCAGAAGATATGTCAGAATCATTCTCATCCGGGGTGCAAAGGTACTAAAATCCTGCCGTATGTGGCGTCATTATTTATTGGTAGTTGGCGGGAGAGGGAAGAATACCGAATTTCGCGACCGTCAGGCACTATTTTAGTCGAAAGTCTGCCTGACGGTGGCAATCTCAGTTCAAAATGCAGAGTGTTTGGGACCGTCAGGCGTTGTTTCGGGCTTTTCTTTGCCTGATAGTCTGAAATAAAGAAAGGTCTCGAACTCCTTTAGGAAGCGGAGGTCGTTCTCGAAGTAATTTCTGAGGTCACGAACCTGCCATTTGAGCATTGCGATGCGCTCCACGCCCATTCCGAAGGCGGAACCGCAAAAGGTTACGTTTTTCAATAAATTTCCAGACTGCAATCGCCTTTCCAACGCACTGGGAGGGCGATTTTTATAATTATCCGCGTACTTTTTGTGTACACGGATAAGTGTTCGGAACTTTGCACACATGTAAACCAAAACTGGTGTTGTATTATGGGATGCGTGAGTGATTATAGCAATAAATTTGTATCTTTGTCCGTGACAGAAACCGACGAAGATATGTTGTACCCGATTGGAATACAGAATTTTGAGGATTTACGAAGAAATGAATTTGTATATGTGGATAAGACTCGCCACATATATCGTTTAGTGTCTACGGGCAAATACTACTTCCTCAGCCGTCCGCGCAGGTTCGGCAAGAGCCTTCTTGTATCCACAATGGAAGCCTATTTCAAGGGTAAGAAGGAACTTTTCAAAGGACTGGCGAT
>CAZMNZ010000102.1:0-8174 GCA_964567765.1 uncultured Muribaculaceae bacterium | reverse complement strand
ACAACAGGACTCCAAATTGTGCTAAGGCACAACACGAAGTCCTATACCGTTAGTACCGGGTAGTGGCTGCTGTTGGTTGTTTGTAGCAATTAATTACTATCTTTGCTGGTAAGTTATGAAATGAATATGGAGATAAATATCAACATACAGAATCAAGAAAATATATTAGAATGTCTTTCTTCAACATTTGATATCGCTCAAAGTGTCAATCAAACTGAAGACTGTTCTGTGCTGTTGGATTTGAGTGATATCCATATTCCGTCTCCTTCTTTGATTCTGCCCTTGTCGATTTTGTTATCGGATATGAGTAAAGAACTTACGTTTGTCCTGTCAGATGCGTTAAAAACAGCACATTTCAATAATGAAATAAATGCGGATGAAATGAGACTTTCTGCATTCAGGGCACATATGCAGGCGTACTCGCAGACTGACTATTTGCCAATTATAGCATTCCCTGCTACCAATGCCAAAGAGGATGAGAAAGACAGTATTCAGTCTGTCGTGGAAAGCATACTGATACAGCAGATTGGAAATCTCGGTAATATTTCCTTGGGACTTAGGTATATTATAGGCGAGTGTGTCGATAATATTACTCAGCATGCAAAATCCCAATATGGCTATATTGCAGCACAGACTAATAAGGAAAAGCAGTATTTGGATATATGTATAGCTGATAAGGGAATAACCCTGTTAGGAAGTTACAAAGAAAACAATGATACTGATATTGTAACCGATATGGAGGCATTGAAAGCTGCCAATAGGGGTATATCAACAAAGAATCTGCCGAATGCTGAAAATAGAGGATATGGTCTCGTGACCAGCAAGAAAATGCTGACAACTGGATTGGGGGGACTTTTTATTATGATGTCGGGATCTGCAATACTCATTAAGTCTGAAACATTTAACGAATATGCGGAATTGCCTGAAGGCCTGTCATGCAAAGGCACAATTGTAATATGTCGCATGCCTTTTGATAATAAGGATTTCAATTATATCAATTATGTAGAATAACGGAGGAGCAGAATATGAAAACTATAGATATTACAACTGTGCTGAGCCATGATTTGAAGTCAAGATCTACTGTAGCAGATCTTCTTCTCTATGTTCTGAACTCCAACGAACAGGAGATTCAGATAGACTTTTCAAAGGTCTTGTTTGCTACCCGTAGCTTTATGGATGAGTACTACAATACTTTCGTGAATGATCATGGTAAACTGAATGGAATAAAAGTGGAGTCCGTCAATCTGCCAGAAGATATTCAGTATATGCTCAATGTAGTAAGTCAGACACAAACAGGTAAGAAACTCTATGAAGAACCTGCTAATACGACGACTCACAGATTTCAGACTGTTAAGGAAATGATAGACTGGATGAAGACAATCTGCCTGTAAAGTGCGTTGCACTATCCGTTCAAACTGCTTGGAATCATGGTTTTGGAAAATCAGTGGTTGGGTATTAGATGCTGTCGAAGATGAGGGGGAGGAGGTCATCGACCTTTTCGAATTTCCAGACTTTTGAGGCGCCTACCAGGAGGACTGCCATCGGCATGCCACTCTTTGTCTGGTACTGTGCCATCACCTGGCGGCAGGCACCGCATGGAGTGGCCGGGGATTCGCACAGATGGCCGTTCTGGCCGGCTGCAATCGCTATCGCTGTCATGGCCTTGTCCGGGCGGCTTGCACTCGCATAGAAGAGGGCAGTGCGCTCTGCACACAATCCGGACGGATATGCGGCGTTCTCTTGATTCGCACCCTTGACGATCTCGCCGTCCTCGAACATCACTGCTGCACCGACATTGAAGTTCGAATAAGGGGCATATGACAATGCTACGGCCTCGATGGCGGCGTCAGCAAGAAGTCTGTCCTGTGATGGAAGTTCCTCTATAGAGGCATATTCCATATAGGCGATTTTTATCTCTTTGTTTGTCATAACAGTTCAATTAAATTATCTTTGCGCTTGCACAAAGCATACAAATATAATCTTTTTCTCTGAAAAAGAACAAATTATGTGGTATAGATGTCTCGACAGGCTTGACATGACAATGAAAGCAGGCTCGACAAGACATGTAAAGCGGGTCGAACATGACAAATGAATGATATATGGATAACAGCAAGATAAAGGTGTGTATAGGGCTCTCCGGAGGTGTGGATTCCAGCGTTGCTGCCCTTCTTCTGAAGCAGCAGGGCTACGATGTGTTTGCCCTGTTCATGCAGAACTGGCACGACGCCTCGACCACCCTGCACGGTGACTGTGAGTGGGAGGAAGACAGGTTTGTGGCCGAAATGGTGGCTCGCAAGGTGGGGATTCCGTTCTATTTCGTGGACTTGAGCAAGGAGTACCGCCAGAGGGTGGTGGACTATATGTTCAGTGAATATGAGAAGGGACGCACCCCTAATCCTGACGTCCTGTGCAACAGGGAGATAAAGTTCGACGCTTTTCTCAAGTGCGCAAAGAAACTTGGTGCAGACATGGTGGCGACCGGACACTACTGCCGCAAGGACACAGTAACCGTCACGGACGAGGACGGACAGCCCCATAAGGTGCATAGAATCCTCGCCGGTTCGGATCCGAATAAGGACCAGAGTTATTTCCTCTGCCAACTCAATCAGGAACAACTCTCCCAGGCCCTTTTCCCGATAGGCGACATCCTGAAGCCGGAAGTACGCAGGCTGGCCCATGAGGCGGACCTTCCGTCGGCCGACAAGAAGGACTCCCAGGGAATATGCTTTGTAGGCAAGGTTGATCTCCCGACCTTCCTCCAGCAGAAACTCAAGCCTTGCGAGGGCGATATAGTCGAGATATATGATGCGTTCTATGCTGACAATGAGCAGTATAGGAACTATGAGACTCTAAGGCATATTATCTCCGAAGGCCAGGAGAAACTCTCATCTCTGACAAACGATCAGTTGCAGGAATTCTCAAAGCCGATAAGCCACGAGGTCAGATTCGAGACTGAGACCTACAGAAGCGGCCGCAAGCACATAAAGAAGACAAGATACAAGGCAAATCCTTTTGGAAAGATAGTCGGAAAGCACGACGGCGCTCAGTTCTACACCATAGGTCAGCGCAAGGGACTGAATGTCGGAGGTCATGAGGAGCCGGTTTTCGTCATTGAGACCGATATAGAGAAGAATATAATATATGTAGGAGAAGGCCATAGCCACAAGGGCCTGTCACGTAGTTGTCTGCGGGTGGCTCCGGAGGAAATCCACTGGATCCGTCCCGACATGAAGATGAAAGTGGGGGAGCAGAGACGCTACAGTGTACGCATCCGCTACCGTCAGCCTCTCCAGGATGCCACGCTTCTTATGCGTGAGAGCGGGCTCTACATAGTCTTTGACACTCCTCAGAGAGGCATTACTCCGGGACAGTTCGCTGCCTGGTACATTCCTGTGGAAAAGATGCTGGAGACCGGACACAAGGACACATCCATGGAGATGGTCGGTTCGGGAGTTATTTAAGAAGGGACTTAGCGGCAGACTGGCCGGCAAGATATCCTGTCGAGAACGCTGTCTGGAGGTTATATCCTCCGGTGTCTGCATCCAGATCAAGAACTTCACCTGCGAAATACAGTCCGGGAACAAGGCGTGACTCCAATGTCTTAGGGGTCACGTCTTCAGTGCTTACTCCGCCCGCAGTCACGACGCATCTTTCATAGCCCACAAAGCCCTCTATCTCCATCTTCCAGGTCTTGAGAGCTTTTGCCAGTGTCTTGTGGTCGGCATTCGGATTGAATTTGATGAATGCCGGGATGAGGGACATCGGCAGCACCTTGGTCAGCAGGATGCGGAACTTGTCCTTATACTGCCTGCCGGCATTGCGCTTGTCTTTCATGATCTCGTTCCATAGGGTGGATATTCTGACACTGAGGTCTTCGAGTTCCACAGCAGGCTTCATGTCAAGTGTCATATATGCCTTGGAGCCGTTGATTATGGCATTTACGCATCGGCGGCTGATCTTGAAGCCTATAGGACCTTCCAGTCCTCCGTCCGTGAAATCGAGGTCTCCGAACTCGTATGCCGCCTCGTTGCCGTCTATGTGCAGGGTCAGCCCCACGTTCTTCAACTGATTGCCGCACAGGATCTTGCCGATTTCAGTGAGCGGAGTGCTCCTGTCTATGTGACCTTTCAAAGAACCGGCAGAGGTCACGTCCTTATATCCTTTCGGAACGATAGCAGTCAGAGACGGGAAGAGCGTCTTGATCTTGTGGCCGGTCTTCCGGGCCCATTCATATCCGTCTCCTGTGGATCCGGTCTTAGGGTAGGAGAGTCCTCCCGAGCATATGATGAGTCTCCTGCACTCGAATCTCCTCCCATCCACGCAAATGACTTCAAACCTCTCGTCCATAGCCTCATCCCTGTCACCCTGAGCCTCTTCTCTGTCATCCTGAGCAAAGCGAAGGATCTCCTTCACCTCAGCCCCGCATAAAATATCCGCCCCAGCCCTCTCGGCAGCCCTGACCAGCGCATCAACCACATCGGAAGCCAGATGAGACTCAGGGAAGGCCCTGTCTCCACGCTCCACCACATACGCCATCCCCTGATCTTCAAGGAAATCGAGCATCTTCTCAGAAGTGAGATTAAAGAACGAAGGCTTCAGGAAGTTCGGCTTCGGGTGTATATGCTCCTGAAACTCGTTCCACTGCTTGACGTTGGTGAAGTTGCAGCGCCCCTTGCCGGTGATCATGATCTTTCTTCCCGGCCTGGCCATCTTTTCCAGCACGACCACCCGTCCGGCTCCTCCTTCCTGAGCGTGGTCTTCACTGCGCCTATTTCCGGTCAAAAACCCGGCCGCTCCCGCAGCGGCCATAAGCCCCGCAGCGCCGCCCCCGATTATTATGATATCAGCCTTGTTCATCTTTTAAAATCACTTAAAATATTCTGCGAATTTATCAAAAAATCTCTATATTTGCAGTCCCTTTACATAAAGGAGCTACGTTGCCACTTTAGCTTAGTCGGTAGAGCATCGCATTCGTAACGCGAAGGTCGTGGGTTCGAATCCCATAGGTGGCTCAAAAAATCCCTGATGATCAGCAGATCGTCAGGGATTCATCTATATGGTAACTGTGCAGGCCGCCGAGAAGATATATCTATATCAGTCCGAGAAGCTTGCTTCGGGAGAGTATGCACACTCCGATTGTGCCTGCCTTCTCTCCGAGCTTGGTGAGTTTGATCTTTGTATCTCTGTTGATCAGGTTCAGAGAGTGCTTCTGCACTGCACTCTTTATCGGCAGCATGAGGTAGTCTTTCACTTCTGCCATTTTACCGCCGATCACGACAAGTTCCGGATTGAAAAGATTGATGATACCGGCAATTGCTCGTCCGAGTGTGAGTCCTGTCTGTTCTATGACCTCGATTGCAAGCACGTCCTCTTCTTTTACTGCGTAAATGATGTCATCGAGAGAGATTTCTTCTCCCTTCTGATATTTTTCGGAAAGAATTGTTGAACGACCTTCTTCCAGTTTCTCAAGCAGAATCCTGTGAGCGGCTGAACCTGAGGCGCCTGTCTCCAGACACCCGGTCTTTCCGCAGCGACAGATCTGGTTGTTGTCAAGGAGAGGGAAGTGGCCGATCTCGCCGGAGAATCCTGATTTTCCGTAGGAGAGCTTGCCGTCTATCACCATGCCCATTCCAAGACCCCAGGTCACGTTCAGGAAGAGCATGTCCTTCTCGTTCTGAGCGACTCCGCAGATATATTCTCCGTATGTCATGGCTCTTGAATCGTTCTCCACATAGACCTGCGCTCCTAACACCTCCTCCATAAGCGATGCGATAGGCCTGTCTTCGCCTATGAAGTATGTGAAGCAGTATCCTGTCTCATTGTTCACGCGGCCGGAGAGATTGACGCCATAGGCCAGTACCTTGTCTTCTGCTATACCTTCCTTTGATACATAATCCTTTATCACATTGCAAAGTCCTATGAACGAAGCCTCTGAACTGATGACAGTGTATGGAATGTTGCTGGTGAACGAAACGACCTGACCTTTGAAGTCGGTAATTGCTATATTCACGGTTGACTTGTTCACCTCTGTGCCCACGAAATAACCCGCAGAAGGACTGAGACCATAGATGCTCGGTCTTCTTCCACCGTTTGTGTCAAGTTTTCCCATGTCCTCAATGAAGCCCTCTTCAATGAGTTCCTCGATGAGTCTTGTGGTGGTGGGGATGCTGGTGCTGATCTCCTTGCTGAGGTCAGCGAGGCTGAAATTGCCTTCGTTTATTCCGAAAGTAAGAATCCTCTGCTTGAGCAGAAGATTCTTGCCTTCGTTGTTCTTTAAAAATGTAGAGTACATGTTTCTCTATTTTTCTTTGGTCCAGTATTTCTCGATCTCCTCAAGTGATTTTCCCGTAGTCTCCGGAATCACCTTCCACATGATGAGCATGTATGGAACACACATTGCAGCGAAGATGAAGAATGTTCCTGCCTGGCTCCATCCGAGGAGTACAGGGGTGAGTTGACCGATAAGATATGTTCCGATCCAGAGAGCGAATCCTGCGATTGACATGGCGCGTCCGCGCACGCTGTTAGGGTACATCTCAGATAGAAGCACGAACACCACAGCGCAGATTGAAATCGCCGTGCAGAAGACATATGCGAGGAAGAATGTAAGCATGAAGCCGTTGCTAAGGCCGAGTGTGGTGCCATAAGCGAAATATATTCCGATGGCAACGAGACAGATGATCATTCCAGACACGCCCCAGTAGATGAGCTGCTTGCGGCCCACTCTGTCTATGATGAAGACTGCAAGTACAGTAGTCACACAGTTGACCACACCCACAAGGACGGTCGAGAACATCGGATTGTCGAATCCCGCTTCCTGGAATATCTTAGGTCCGTAGTAGAGGACTGCATTCACGCCCATGAACTGTCCGAGGATTGCAATCGCGCTGCCGGCTATCACGGCGAGAAGGATTCCAGGCTTGAGGAGGTCGGACCATGAGCCCTTGTCGCCTGACATGGATTCCTTGGTAGTGGTGATTTCGTTGTCAATCTCCTCCTTGTCTGCATATATTTTTGCGAGGACTACCGATGCCTTGTCCATCTTTCCCTTGACGATGAGCCACTTAGGGCTTTCAGGAATGAAGAATATGATGAAGAAGAACAACAGGGCAGGGAGTGTCTCGCTTCCGAGCATTCCACGCCACATCTCGCTGTTCCATATGTTGGTCCAAAGACCGCCGGACACAGAGGGGTCTCCCTGTGAGTCGATCACCCAGTTGGCAAGGTAGGCGAGCAGGAAGCCCACGGTAACTGCAAGCTGATAGAGCGATACGAGAGTTCCGCGTATTCTAGCTGGGGATACCTCTGATATATATATAGGTGAAACTATGGAAACGATTCCGATTCCGACTCCACCGACGATGCGGTAAGCCACGAGCCCGTCAAAACTTCCGCAGACTGCACATCCGATCGCTGAGATGCTGAACAGTGCAGCCGAGATGAGCATTGTGAGTTTGCGTCCGAGATAGTCGCTGAGCGAGCCTGCCACAAGAACGCCGGCGATAGAGCCGATGAGGGCACAGCCCACGTACCATCCTTCCATCATGTCTGTAAGAGAGAACTGGCTTTTCACGATTTCTGTGGTACCGGATATGACAGCTGTGTCATATCCGAAGAGAATGCCTCCGATGGCTGCCACTACCGCCATGAAGATCACATAACCTGAGGTGCTTTTCTTTTTCATGAAACGTCATTGCCGGCTTGACCGGCAATCTCCTTATTTAATGTTAAAATATTCCCTATATCTGTTGTAAAGGTTGCCGGCAGCCCCATAAACAGACTGCGGACTCATGAAGTGCGGGAACTCGAAGGTGATGGCCTTGTCATATCCGCATCTCTTTGCGGCCTCCAGTTTCAGACGGAGTTTGTCGAACTTGATAGGCAGGAACCTGATCGGCATGTCACGGTCGAATGTCTCAGCATTGGTCCAGCACTGCATGCCGTACCTGTCTGCCAGTTTCTTGTTCACGCTGAAGAACGCATCTAGTTCGTCATAGTCGATGTGACCGTCCTGGAAAGCCACTGCATCCACAACGTCGTGGATTCCTGCAAAGATCTGGTTCCACTCCCTTTCATGTGCCTCCACAGAGACAGCATTGTCGTTGACTGCCTTGTTGGTTCCCATGATCGCCTTCTTTCCGTCAATCCAAGGCGAAATGAATACAGGAAGGCCT
>CAZMNZ010000101.1:0-8287 GCA_964567765.1 uncultured Muribaculaceae bacterium | reverse complement strand
TCTCTGCACTCACATTCTATGACCATGAACTTATGGGAACTCCTGCCTTTGCATACATTTTCCAGACAGGACGGATCCTGAATCTTTCTCCCGTTCTGGGGCTGGATTACAGATGGGATCTTGGCGGTTCCTTCGGCTGGAAAAAGACTGAAATGATCGGTTCAGGTGCCAATATATATGTCAATGTGGGACTGGTGCTTACGTGGGATATTTCCGATTGTTTATCCCTACATGCCGGCCCTCAGTTCTCCCACTGCTCCAACGGAGACACGCGCTATCCGAACGGAGGCGCTAACCTCATGGATCTTCGTGTCGGAGTTACGGGGCATCTGGGCAGATCGGCGACAGAGCCGGACAAGAGCATGATAGAAGAATATGAATCCGGACTTCGTGCCTCCGGATTTGCAGACAGAATGTCCTATGACCTGATTCTATGTGGAGGTTGGCGTGCCGGCAAGGTGACTTCCGGGACATATGCATTGATAAATGAGCCGTTCCCTTTTGTTGCGCTGAATTTTGCACCGTCTTATCGCCTTAACAGATATTTTTCCGTAGGTGCATCGCTTGATCTTCTTGCCGACAGAAGTGCCGGTATATATGATGTGGTGAAAGATGCTGATGATGAGGTGGTTTCGTATAAACTTCCTGACCTTGCGAGGCAGACGGCGGCAGGTCTGTCTCTCAGGGGAGACATCACCATGTCCGTATTCACGATCGGTGCCGGATTCGGAGGTTTCCTCCTTGCCGGCACCGACAGTCTGAAAAGTCTGTATACAACTTTTTCTCTCAAGGCCTTTGTGTCCAGACGCCTGTTCCTGAATGTCACCTATCGTCTGAGCAGCAGGAACTATACTCATAACATGATGTATGGAATCGGCTGGAGATTCGGAAGGCCTTGACACTCACTGTTTCTTGTCCTCCCAATGGAATGGTGCGAATTCAGATGAAGGATCGCGCCATAAAGGTTTGCGCATTGCATATATTATAAATGGTATCACCACCATCACTATGCACCCTATTATCAGCACAGAATACCATACAGTGTTGCTTCCGGTCTGAATCTGTCCAGGAGGGATGAAACTGAGTACGAATGCCAGCAGCGAGCCTCCGAAGCCGACTGCTCCCATGACCCACATCAGGGCATTGCCTTTTCCGAGGCGGAACGGACGGTCTGCGTCCTTCATCTTATAGCGGAGCGCGATTGCGGCAGCGAACATCAGCATATACATTACCAGGTACAGCAGGATTGTCAGTTGTGAGAGGATCTGATAGAATGACTGCACTGACGGCATCACCACGAACAGAAGCGACAGCAGGGTCACAAGTCCTCCCTGCACGAGCAGGATGTTGCGCTGCACTCCGTTGCTGTTGGTCTTCTGGAAGAACGGAGGGAGATAACCGGCCTTTCCCACGGTGAATATACCCTTGGACGGGCCTGCAACCCATGTGAGCACGCTTGCCAGCACTCCGAACATCAGGGCGATTGCAATCACAGGTCCAGCCCACGACATATGGAAGTACTTGAAGAAGTTGTCAAAGCCTATCAGGAGCGACTGGGTCAGGTTTATGTCCTTCGCCGGGATTATCACTCCGAGAGCGAAGGTGCCCAGTACGAAGATGCATACCGTTGCAAGCGAACCGATTATGATGGCCTTAGGATAGTTCTTTGACGGATTGTTCACATCCATCACATGGACGCCCATCATCTCCATTCCCGCATAGAAGAGGAATATGCTGCTTGCCAGGACTATGTTGTCAAGTTTGGTAAGGTCCGGGAAGAAACTCTGGGATGTGTCCATATAGTTGTGGCCTCCGGTTGCAAGATATAGGATACCCAGCACGATGAGGAGTCCTGCCGGGATGATTGTTCCGATCAGTCCGCCCCATTTGCTTATCTTTCCCACCCAGTTCAGGCCTTTGAGTGCTATGAAGGTCGCAACCCAATATATTGCAAGAACAGTCACAAGTGTGAATATCTTATTCGAGGCCAGCGCCGCATCGGAGGCTCCGTTCAATCCTATATATGCGAATGAAACTGCTCCGAATGTCAGTACTGTCGGGTACCATATCGTGGATTCTATCCATTGTAGCCAGATTGCCAGAAATCCCGTCTTCGGGCCGAAGGCCTCTCCGACCCAGCGGAAGACTCCGCCCTGCTTGTCGGAAAACATCGCTGCCAGTTCCGCTGCCACCATGGCGGTCGGAATAAGGAAGACTATTGCCGCAAACAGGTAGTAGAATGCCGATGAAAGTCCATATACGGCCTCGGAAGGGAGTCCTCTCAGACTCACGACGGCAGTTATATTCATTATCGCGAGAGTCGTCACACTGAGTTTGAACGCCTTGCCCGCATTTCCGTTCTGTGTATTCATAATGTCAATCCTTGGTTTCACATATCCTAATGAGTATATACATGTCCTTTAGTCTTCCTGCCCTTTTCGTATGCGATGCGCGAAGGGGTAGGGTATTCCAGACTTTCCAGTTCTGCCACCGCGTTGTTTATGTCAGCGATGAGCATGTCGGCCATGTCGCGGGACATTCCCTGACGGACAACTATCCTCATCACCACCGTATCCTCGATATCCTTAGGCATCGTATAGGCAGGCACCATCCATCCGCTCTGCATAAGTTTGTCCTGCAGGTCGAAGAGGGTCCACTTTGCATTCTTTTCATATTCCGGGGTGAGTGTCCAGATGAAGAGAGGATTGTCGAGAGTCTTCGAGTAGTTGCGGAAGCACGCCATCTTGCCGATCTGGTCATGACAGTACTGTGCGATCGCCATTGAGTTGGAATGTATCTCCCTGTAGCCTTCCATGCCGAGATGGATGAAATTATAGTACTGCGCGAGAATCTGTGCTGCCGGACGGGAGAAGTTCAGTCCTACCTGTGTGATGTTCGCTCCCAGATAGTTGACACTGAATGACATGTCGCCAGGAAGATATTTCTTGTCGCGCCAGATGACCCAGCCCAGTCCCGGATATACGAGTCCGTATTTGTGGCCGGAAGTCGAGATAGAGAGAACCCATTTCAGACGGAAGTCCCATTTCTTGTCCGGGTTCAGGAACGGCAGTATGAAGCCTCCTGAGGCAGCATCCACATGGATAGGGATGTCGTAGCCGGTCTTTTTGTTATAGACTTCCAGAGCGTCATTGAGCCCTTCGATGTCGTCGTTCATTCCTGTCCAGGTCACGCCTGCGATCGGAACTACGCAGATGGTGTTCTCGTCGCACATCTCTATCGCCTTTTCAATGTCAAGGGTAGGGTGCTTGTGGGTGATGGGAACAGTCCTCATCTCGATCTGCCACAACTGGCAGAACTTCTCCCAGACCACCTGATAGGCGGTGCTCATCACCAGATTAGGCTTGTCATACGGCTTGCCCTCAGCCTTCCTGCGTTCGCGCCATCGGAGCCAGGCTGCGACTCCTCCGAGCATGCAGGCCTCCGATGAGCCTATTCCCACCGCTCCGGTCTTCCAGTCTGCCTTTTCCGGTGAATTCCACATGTTTGCAACCATATTGATGCATCGGCCGCACATCACTGCCACACGAGGGTATTCTGTCTCATCTATATAGTTGATACCCACGGCCTCGTTCATGATCTTTGTGCCGTAGTCGTCCATATAAGTGGTGACGAAGGTGGCCAGATTCAGCCTTGGCTGTGTCTGTGGGAAGGTCTCGTCCTTGACCATCTGATATGCTGTCTCTGCCGGGGTTCCGTGCTTGGGGATATATTCTGAAGGAGCAGGCTCCCTCATCTCTTTTGAGCCGAAGATGATGCTGCCGTCATCCTTCGGAGTCTTGTCCATTTTGCTCATAATCTTGAATCATTAAAATTTAACCATTCGCGTTCATGTCACAAAATGTGCCATCTGTGGCGGTGTGGTGGGTTTTGTTTTCTCTAAATTATATTACCTTTGTGTAAATTACTGAGCAGACCTGCGGCCGAGGGAGCAGGTCTGATTAAACAAATCGCTGTATGATAATAGATTTCAATGGCATTGACCTAAGTGTCATGCCGAACTTCAAGGGAGGTGAAAAGGAACTCGCCGCAAACATGTTCTTCGACGGTACGAACCGCATATTCAAGGGAAGGCTTGTGCCCGGAGCAACGATAGGAATGCATACCCACGACGACAGCTGTGAGGTGATCTTCATCCTTGAAGGTAACGGAACCATAGTGGAAGGTCTGCCGGAGGATCAGAGTGTCCTGCCTGTCGTATGTCGATGCTGATAAGGATCCGGAAACTGTCGCCGAGGCTTCTGATCTGGCAGATGTCGATCTGGGAGTGATAGAAGGTAAGGTGGCAGTGGCGGAAAACGGCTGTGTCTGGGTGCCGCAGACCATGAAGGAAAGGGCGGTGATGTTCATATCCCAGAGCCTTGCGATAATAGTGGACCGCAACGCCATAGTCAGCAATATGCACGAGGCATACCGTAGGATCCAGGTGCCTGATCTTGGATATGGCTGCTTCATCAGCGGCCCGTCAAAGACAGCCGACATCGCCCAGGCCCTGATCATGGGCGCGCAGGCGGCAAGAGAGGTGACTGTGATAATAATCTGAAGCATATAATAGAAGTCGCTTCAAAATGAACATTTCCGACTCTACAGAGTGGTTGTAAAATTTTCAGATAAAGATGTGATTTTGTAGAGATGAAGATAGATGAAGCCATAGTGTATTGCCTTGCGACCTCAAACAGGGGGATGCGCTCTGAGCAGATAGCGGACATGATAAACCGTCAGCGTCTCCACCTTCGTAAGGACGGACAGCCTGTGAGTGCAAAGCAGGTTTTCCATGTGGTTACCCATGCTCCGCACACCTTTTGTCTGGCAGAAGGCAGGATAATGTTGATGATGTGATTATATGAATACCATTCTTTCATTCCTCAGAAATCTTGAGGCGAATAACAATAAGCCTTGGTTTGATGCTCATAAGAACGAGTATCTGAAGGCACGTGCGCATTTCAATGCCATCGTCGAAAGACTCATAGAAGGTGTCATGGAGTTTGACCCTTCTGTCAGGGGAGTAGGCATCAAGGAAAGCACCTACCGAATCCATAAGGACATGCGTTTCTCCAAAGACGGACTTCCGTACAAGACCCACTTCGGAGCCTTTATCGTAAGAGGTGGAAAGAAGTCCGGATACAGCGGATATTATTTCCATATCGGGACAGGCAGCAGCGATGATTACCCATGCAGGAGTTGTCTTGCTGTGGGTAATTACTATATGGAACCTAAGGTGCTGAAGATTCTCAGAGAGGATATAGAACTTGGAGGAGGGGACTTTGACAGAATCATCAAGGGACTTCATCCATCGCTCTCACTGGACCAGGACCAGAAACTCAAGCGTGCTCCGATCGGATTCGATGCAGAGGGGCCTTATATTGAATATATCAAGCTGAAGAACTTCGGCCTTTCCGGAGTCTTTGATGAGACCAACCTGGACATCGAAGAGATTCTGAAGGTCTTCAAGAGCGCAAAACCGTTCCTGGATTACGTCAATAGAGCGATTGAATACAGCAGGGAAGAGGAGTTATAGATTATGGCCAGAAATGGGAAACTGTTGCCATTTCTTTCGCTATCGCTCAAGCGGCAGCAGATTTCTACCGACAGGCGCTAAATCGGCTAAAACTCTGCCTGTCGGTCCTCGGAAACGGGCAAAATGATGTATTTTCGGTACCATCAGGCGCTGAATCAGTCAAAACTCTGCCCGTCGGTCACCATCGATAAATATTGCCTGATCTCTTTATTTGATGAGGGGACCTTGTGTCATGGAAACCACGATGATTTGCAAAGTTATGTAATTACGCATTCTGCCAGGTAAGATTATCCGTGTTCTATTCCAGATGCAGCAGTGCGGAGGCATTGCCGCAGGCGAACTTCTCCTTGTCAGCCTCCGGGAGAGGCGCGTTCTCCAGGAACGGACGACCCTCATCCTGCGGGATATATGGATAGTCGGCCAAGAACAGCAAGTGGTCTATTCCGAGTTTCCTGATGCACAGGTTCATACAGTCGTAGTCGTAGATACCGCTTGGTGTTACCCACACATTGCGTTTGTAGTAGGCGGAGAAATACTCCGGCAGACCGGTGATTTCCGGATGCAGCATCTGGTCAAAGCGTGAAAGGTAATACGGCATCAGTTCGCCCCAGTGGCCGCTGATGACTTTCAGCGCAGGGAAACGCTCGAACACACCTCCCAGGATCATCCTCATCACCTGAATGCCGGCTTCCAGATGCCAGCCGAAGCCATAGGTGTAAAGCAGCATGCTTACTTCGTTGCTGAAGCCCTTGTAGTAGGCATCCGAAACCTGACGGCAAGGGAAACCCGGATGAATGTAGATGGGAAGATCAAGTTCCGTCAAGGCTTGCCACACCGGGTCGAAACGCTTGTCATTGAGGAATGATGGTCCGATGCCGGGACGGCCGGCAATAAGCGTACCTACAGCACCGAGTTCGCGGGCGGTGCGGCGCATCTCGTCGGAAGCGGCCTGCGGATCGTCCCACGGAAGGGTGGCAAAGAAGCGGAAGCGTGACGGACTCTCCTTCACAAGAGACGCCAGATTGTCGTTGGCATTTTGCGACAGGGAGATTGCCTCGCCGCCCCAATGGCCTTGTCAACTGTATGCTCCTCCAATGCAATTATTTTCATATCAATTCAATTTACAAGTCTAAAATTACAATATAACGGCAAGAAATCAAAGTCTTACTCAGTTTCAATAATTTGCATCAGCAAATATTTAACCGATTAAACAAATAGAGCTCAAAAAATTAATCGGTCTTTGAGATAACTCAGAGGCCGATTCGTTTTTAGGGCACAATAGTAAGTTGGAGAACAGGCTTCGCACCGCTTCCAGATGGAACGCCGTCCTTGAAATAAGGCCATCCGTCCTCATCCCAGAAGACAGGGCTCAGATTCAGACATCTTCCCTTATATCCGGTCCCTTTCCAGTAACTGTGGTAAAACATCCAGTCCTGACCCTGGGAATCAGTGATTATCTGAGCATTATGTCCGGGACCTATGAACTCGCCATGCACGTCAGCCTGAAGAATGACATGATCATAGGAAAGACTTGTGAACTTTTGTCCTGAAGGGCTTACATATGGGCCTTCAATATCTTCTGACCGGGCAACTACCAGTCTGTAGGTACTCTCTTCCTCAGCACAGCAGGAACCTTTCGAGGCAAAGAGATAATAATATCCGTCACGCTTGTACAGATATGCAGCCTCCATGTTCCGCGCGGAAAGATGCTTCTTTTTGGCGCCCTCAGCCACACTTTGGCCATCATCCGAAAGCCGTATGATGTCGATTCCACCTCCAAGGCTGCCCCAGAGTATATATTTTTCTCCACCATCATCGAAAAAATTCGGGTCAATCGAGTTCAGTGTGCCCAGAGACTTGAAATCGACGACCTTTCCCTTATCTATGAAAGGGCCGGTAGGAGAGTCCGAAACTGCCACTCCGGAGCCCTCCTGAAAGACAGCGCCCCATTTTCCCAAAGCATAGTAAAGAACATACTTCCCGTCAAAATAATTGATGTCGGGAGCCCACAGGTTAGATCCTTCAACCCATGAGGGACGCCCGTCAGGGAAACCGTCGCAGACAAACTCCCAATTGATCATATCCTTGGAACGATACACAGGCAGGTTTATCACCTCCGACTCTCCGGTTGCCGAAGAGGAATCCTTGTTTACGAGTCCATCGACGGTCGTCTGAGTCGAATAGACATAAAACCATCCAGTTCTCTCCCTGTCATCCAGAACGGTCGGATCCGGACAATTCAATTTAAGGACAGGATTGGTATATTCCGATTGAGTCTGTGCCTTGCCGGATACGGCAGCCAGTAGGAATGACAAGACTAAAACTGCTCTATAAATGTTCATCTGTTGCAAATATATTTTGACTCAAGTTTCGCAAATCGTAAGTTTATGATTATAAGAATGTTCAGCAGATTGCGAAACTTTCCCTACCGCACATTCTTTGTTTCGTCACCTCGTATCTCCCCCCCCCTGAAATATGTTTGTTCGAAACAAAATTAGTGATTTTATTTCACTTTGCCATCATCCTCCGTGGCCGCAAGACTTCAGGACTAGACATAATTCTTCCACCACCTGCTGCACTTTCGTATGGATAGTGCGACAGGTGTAACGGTTTTGAAGGGTATCTGTCACACTTTTGCCGCAAAACCGCTACAGGTGTACCTATAAACAATATAATTTGTTAAATTTGCCACATGGAAGTGTGTCACGAGAAGAACTCTTATGAAGTTGGCCACTTAATAGGAGGACTTCG
>CAZMNZ010000100.1:0-8457 GCA_964567765.1 uncultured Muribaculaceae bacterium | reverse complement strand
GATCCGACCCAACCTTCAGCGCCCGATCAGATCCAAATCCCTCTCGGAACCAGCCTCTGTCCGGGAAAACCGCTGGTTTCCCGGATGGTTACCGCAAATTTGACTGACCTATCCGGAGAAATGGCGGAATTTCCGGATGAGTCCCACAAATTGAGGCATTTCGTCCGGGGAGATGGCGGAATTTCCGGATGACATTGCAGGCGAAGTGGCAGGCGCTAGATGAAATTGCTGGTGCTGCATGAAATATGGAGAATCATGTAGCACGCGAGAGAGAAAGTGGAGAAAGAAAAAAAGAAACCCACTTAAAATCAGCGAGTTCCTTTGGTTGAATGTCGGGGTACTGTGACTCGAACACAGGACCCTCTGGTCCCAAACCAGATGCGCTAGCCAACTGCGCCACACCCCGAGTTCCCTCATTTGGGACTGCAAATATAGGGACAAAAAATAAAAGTGCAAAACTTTTTTGAAAAATTTTGCACTTTTTGCTTTCAGGGCCTCTGTTCCGCCTCTGATGACATCACCATTCTGCAACCTGAAGTTCCTACCTCAATGAGAATGGAACCCTCCTGCTGCCGATGAAGTCAAGTCCCCGGTCAAGGCAAAAGACCTGACCGGAACTGACTGGCCGGCCTTATTAGAGGTTAGGATTGATTGTCTTCCACTCCGACACCGGCGGGATGATGCCGAGAGAGATGATCTCGTCACGCATTACCTGGAGGTGAGCGTAAGATGCATCGAGAGCAGCAATTTCCTCTGGTGTTCCGGCAACCTCACCGAAGTGAACTCCTGTCGCGTCGATCACTGTAGGCATAGCCATGAGGACGTTCTGATACTTCTCAGTATTCACATAGCAGCCTGCAGGCCAGTTGAACTTAGGACCACCCATAGCAGCCTGGATCATGAGAACTGACTGATATGCTGGGCTCTGGAATGAAGAACGGCCACGGAGTTTGATGATGTTGGAACCACCCTGAACAGTCGCGTGCTTGATCTCTGCCCACTTGTCCTCAGGGATGTTGTACTCTGCGAGCGGCTTGCCGTCAACTGTGATCTTTGAAGCGAACACTGCCATAGCCTCGCCATGACCGCCGTAAGTGCGTGCGTTCTCAACCTTGTACTGAGGTACACCAAGTTCCTTTGCGATTGCTGACTGGAGACGTGTAGAGTCAAGTGCAGCAAGCGAAGTAAGCTGATTTGGCTTGAGACCTGAACGGATGAGAGCAGTGAGAGCTGTAACGTCAGCAGGGTTGAAGATCACAACCACGTGGTTCACGTCTGGGCAATACTTTCTTATGTTGTCACCGAATTCAGCAGCGATCTGGCAGTTGCCCTTGAGGAGGTCCTCACGGGTCATACCCTCCTTACGAGGAGCGCCACCTGATGAGATGATATACTTCGCGCCAGTGAAGGCAACTTCCGGATCAGTTGTCCATGTGATGTTAGAACCCTCGAATGCGCAGTGATAGAGTTCCTCTGCAACACCGTTCACGCCTGGTCCGTAAATGTCATAAAGACAGATGTTTGGAGTAAGGCCGAGCATGAGGGCTGTCTGAGCCATGTTTGATCCGATAGCGCCGCCGGCACCTACGATCACGAGTTTGTCATTAGTCAAAAATTCCATAATTGTATAAGTGTGTTAGTTATTTTCAAAACTGCGCAAAGATACAAAGAACTTGCGTAAAATTGGCAGGATAAGGGTGAAATTTGATGAGTGGTTGGTGCATCGGAAGGCCGTCAAAGTGTTCTAATGATTTTGTCTGTCGTATTCAAGGAAGGACGTCCAGTTATAAGCATCGTATCCCTGAGTCTGACGGATTATCCTCTGGTAGATGGCATGCCTTGAAACGGCATTGAACACACCGTTGTTGTCCTGCATGATGCCGCCCGCAGTGGAGCGGTAAACCCCTGACGCATAGCCGAATCCGCCCTGGACATAACCGACTTCATCCGAAGTGTATCCTGCAGAAGTGAACGCACTCCAGTAATCTGTGGATGTACATACGTTCAGATACCATCCCTTGTCGTGCCAGTTGGCAAGAGACGATGCGACATCCGAGCCAGCCGCCCCGCCGGTATAGTATTCGTCTGCAAGACGACCGAAGGCGTGTCCGCCGGCCTCGTGCTTGACGAGACCGTTGGTTCCTATAGAATTTGCAGCAAGAACAGATATTGCGAATGACCTGTAAGGCTCACCGGTAGTCGACGTGAAACTGCCTGACTCACGCACAGGATAGCCGCAGGAACCGACATTTTCAGAGGTATTGACAAGCACTATGGCTATTGTCCTGTAATACTGAGCATCCGAAGAAAGTCCCCCGAGACTCCTGACAGCAGAAGTCACCTTGTCGGCATCACAATATGCATAGGTATTGCCCGAACTCTTCATGTTGGCTCCAAAGTATGTATTCACATCCACGGCAGGACTGGTCTCTGTCATGTCGATACCTTCGTCTGTTGAAGTATAAGCGACCATATAGACATTGAAACAGTTCTTGAAGCTTCTGAATGGCTCCACTCCGAAGAAACTGTCCATGGCGGACTGTGCAGACCTCTCGAACTTGCCTCCGACAGCGAGATCCTTCTTCTGATAGCCGTCGCCGAAAATCACTATGTTCAGAGCATTGGTGACTCCGGAAGCCGTATTCAGCATCTTATGCTGACCATCCGAATAATAGGTCCTGATGAGCGAGGTGCCGTATGCGGACTGAACCACATCGAAGGACTTGACATACTTGAGGCCCATGTCGGTCACGGTGAAGTCCACTCTTGCCGTCCTTGACGAGCCTGTGTTCTCTGCCGCAGAATATATGAATCCAGATGAAGTCGAGCCCGAACTTGTGAGCCACGAGCTACCTGTCTTGATTTCGGAATACCAGTTGGAGAATGAACTTGTCACAGTCAGAGACACCTCACCGCCGATGTAGTCAAGGGCACCGTTGCTGGTGATGTCGAATATTCCTCCTTCCATAAATGAGAAATTCTTGACAATCGTCTCGGAAGTCGTCTCGAAAGTAAGGGTAGCCGACTGCTCGGAGACAGCATGGTCATTGCTTATCGCCACCACAAGATAGCCCGTTCCGTTGTTGTCAGTGATTGAAGCGGTGCAGTTCGTGGCAGAGCATGACAAAGTCTTAGTCTCTCCGGCCAGAAGGGCATATGAGAATGGTATCAGCACTGAAGCACCTTGGATCACCGGTACATCGGCCCCGAAGTTCACATTGAGGGCTGAACCGAGTTTAGGAACAAGCCTTGCGAAATCCGAAATGAGATTCGAGTTGCCGTCTGAAATCTGCAGGGCAAGTTCGGCATCCTGCCTTCCGGCATAGAACTCGTTGTCGAGGCCGTCGGCATCCACCGACACCGTAAGGACATCACCGTTAAGCTCCACTGCGTTCACAGGCAAAGTTGCATATACATTATCACCGGAAGACGTCCTGTAACGCACCAGAGCCGACATTGAGGAAGCAAAATCATCCACAAGTCTGCGTGCCACGGAAGCGGGACGGACAATATAGTTCAGTTCGACATCATGCTTGAGCCTCGAATATGTAAGTTCCGAATAGGACGCATAGACCTCATTGCCGAGATACTCCGACATCAGCACCACAGACTGGATGCGGGAAAGGAGAATACTGAGATAGTCCGGATCATCCTCCCATTCATCAAGCCATGCCTCCAGATCGCTCAAGTCGCCATCCATCCCGTCCAAAGTGCTGACCAGTTCAGAAACAAGAATCTCTGAATCAGCGTTGAAATTAAGTGTATAATAGGTCGAAGGCTTGAATGTCACTCCGCTCTTTGAATGCTTCGTGTAGTCTCCATATTCCTTGAATTTCAAAGTGGCGGTCAAAGAGGTGTGCTCTCCCGGCCACACAAGAAGTGTAGCGGTGCCTTTCTGGAAGCAATCCCCGCCGGCAGGCAGGAGGGTCACGCTTGCAGAGCCGTCCACCCATTCTCCATCTTCGACAATCATAAGTCTTCCGTCATCATCGAATGCAAGAGGTGCGGTTCCCGCAAGAAAGGACGTGCCGGAGAGAGTTACAGAGGCAACGTCGTCTTCAAGAGGAAGTCGCAGCACCGACATAGCATTGCGGAAAGTGGCAGACGGGTTTTCCCCCCCCCGCATGGCATCCAGGGTCAATCTGGCGGACGAAAGGTTCAGAGATGAGGCAAACGAGCCGTTCTCCGCCACCGTCTGTTCAACAGGCAGAGCAAAGGCAATCGTTCCGTCTTCGGCCACTGCGGAAGGCGGATATACCGCATATACTTCCGATTCATATCCGCTGTCTGCCGCAAGAATATCTTCAGAAACAATACCGATGAAGTCGGCACAGGAAGACGGAGTTTCAAGGGAAGTCTTGAATGAGACTTTACTGACACCGTTATCCGGATGCGAGAACATCACAGTCATTTCATCTTCATATTCCCACAGCACCGCAATCTTCGCGTCCGATTCGTCCTGTCCTCCAAGAACGGTCTTGGTCTCAACCGTACCCGCAGTCAGAACCACCTGACGGAAATGCGAGGTGGAGTCTCCCGAGTCGGTCTCCGGGTCCTCAGCACCGGTGGATGATTCGTCCTGCTCCGGTTCCGCAATCGGCGGATCGAACACGCCTTCGTCCTGAGCGCAGGACGAGGCGAGAGTCAACGCGACCAGAAATATTGATAGTTTGTATATCTTCTTCATGGTGTTGAGGGTTAGAAGGCGAAGAGATATAAGGACTTACATGTATTAGTCATCGGTGTGGTTACAGATGGCATAGAAGTGTCGGTAAACGCAAAAGAATAAGCTCCAGCTGTAACATTACCAGTCACAACCCAATACTTAGTCTGTGCGTCTGTTTTTGCTCCATAACCTATACCACCAGCATAAGCAGCAGACGATATGAATACATAATTATCACCTGATGTATAGCATTTGTTGCCGAATCGATTCTGTATCAACTTAGCCTCATAATATGATGGAAGATACCAGTCAGATGTTTCTAATGGTTTTGAACTATCTCTCGAGTAGGATTCCAATGAAGTAAGGATTTCCGAGGTATAGCCATTTTCAACTATAGCAGCCTTCAACATATTGGTATTGTTATATCCCAAACAAGCCGACTGGATTGTCGGATCTGACCCGGATGAAGAATGGGAGCTATAATAATCCCCCAAGCTGAAATTAGTAGAACTCAACATAGCTTTAGAAGCCTCTTCGATACCCATTGCCACACCATGGATACATTTTTCTGGAAGTTTGACATCGGTAGCCCTCGGATTGCCCTTATAAATGACAATACCCACGATTGTACCCTGCGTTGATGAATATGAATTTGGAGCCAGAGAATTGTCATTATATGGTGCGGATTCAAACGCTATCGTTCCGTCTGACGTCCTTATGACATAGTATCCCACCTCAAATTCCAACCACTCTTCAGTTACATCGACTGTGCAAGTAGCTGAAATATCAGGATACTGAGTTGATGACACTGTGATATAGGCTGTCCCTGCCTTTATACCTGTGACATTACCGCTCTGATCCACAGTCGCGATAGATTCGTCACCTGAAGAATAAGTGAGACCAGGATATGTAGGAGGATATCCGTCTGTGTCGGAGGTCAATGTCACAGCGAGTTGTGCGGATGAACCAGGAGTCAGTTCAAGCGTCTGGGTCACATCGATTTTCGTGAGGTGGATAGGTTCTACTGTAACCTCCAGAAATTTTCTGATAAGATTTCCTGAAGGGTAGAAATAACTGTACTGAGAATCCGCGTCAAATGCTCTCGCAAAGAAAGTAAGCGTACCTGCACCATTGGCTGTTACCTTACCTGTTGAATAGTTGACGGTAGCAATGTTCTCGTCGCCGGCTCCGAGAACCTGATAGATAACCTTGAAATAGCTGCTGCTGACAGAAGTAGGATAGATAGAAGCAGACATATCTAATTCCTGACCTATCTTAACTGTCTTAGAACTTACATCTCCAAGAGTTTTCCATGTCAGATACTGAGGCTGAGTCTCAACCACATAAAGCTCATGAGTCAGGATATTACCGGAAGCATCGCAAGTGATATAAATCGGACTATATGTCTTATCGGACTGACTGTATGTGTTGGCTATTGCTGTTACGGTAACAGTGGTTCCAGTTGCACCAACAGTCGCCTTTGAAGTATTTGATGATATCCAGCTAACACTTTCCGGATCAAGATAATCCGGGCTCTCGACTCTGAGTTCAATGGTTCCGCCGACTGCCACGGAGCTTGATCCGATGAGCTTGATCTTGGAAAGAACCTTCACATTACAGGTGGCGGTGAGGGGATTTCCCCACTCGTCTGTGCCGTTGGTAGTGGCGGTAATGGTGGCAGTTCCCACAGATTTGGCTGTCAGCTGACCTGTGGTGGACACTGTCACGACATCCGTGTTATTCGAATTCCAGACAAGGGTTTTGTCGTAGGCACTGCTCGGAGTCACTGTGGCCGTAAGTTGTGCCGTCTGTCCGTCATCCACCTCGACATATGTCTTGTCAAGAGACAGACTTTCCACATATACCGTTCCGCTCTGATCCACAGGGACGACCTCCACGAACCTCGATGTGAGGTCGGTCTTGCCGGTCACCACGGAGAGAGCCAGTTTAGCGCCGGTCTGTTTCAGGAAGAAGTCATCCTTGAAGCCATTGCCGGCAGTGACTGTGACCAGACCGAGAACCTCATCAGTGACAGCGACATCAGTGATATTGAGTTCAAATGTAACTGGAGCAGCCTTGGTCATGGCTTCTGCATAATAGTACAGAACTTTCAGACCATTATTCCACATATCCTCCTGAGCGAGGGCGGTAGCGGCGGCCGCAGGACGTACAAGATATTGCAGTTCAATCGACTCGGCAGGTATCCTTTTGCATATGTCGGTACCTGACAGGCGCTCCGTGCTGAGAGTGTAATATGAAGCCGCCTCGTCACCGGAAAACCCGGAAACGAATGCCACGGACTGAATGAGACCGAGAAGTCCGCTGAGATCGCTTATCTGGTCTTCAAGGTCACCAAGCCTTTCCAAAATATCATCCAGACGGGCTTCACATTCTTCCACACGGGAAATGAGTTCCGAAAGTGTCACAGTGGTTTCACTCACCGCCGCCACTGTCCTTGCATTGAATTCGGAAAGAGCGACGGCATTGAAGGATGACGGGTCGGAAATCATCGTGCTGACGGTTTCCGCATATATCCTGTCCGTCTCGGCCACAAGTGCGGACGCCTCAGAAGCAACGGCAGTCACTGCCTTTGAATTCTCATCCACATTCGCCGACAGCGAGGACAGTTCCTCCGGATTCTCATCCTTTTTCAGACCTGCATCCACATCAGATGCAACGGCCTCCACATAAAGTTTCTGTCTATGAAGCATGCTGCCGAGTTCAGCCGAAGCAGCATTGATCCAGGACGCAGTCAAGGCAGCAGGATAAAGAGACGGGAAGTCCTTTCCCGCCCATGTCTTCACTCCGTCACCAAAGGCGGTGAAACTTTCCTTGAATTCCTTTTCATAGGTCTCTTGGTCCAGGGCTGCGATTGCAGGGCCAAGAATGTCAGCCACCTGCTTCTGCAGTCTGAATGACGCAAGGGTTGCCTCCTCCAGTGTTACTCCCTTATAGAGAGTCTCGGCATCCTTCTCGAAAGCATCCACACCTTCCAGTTCCACATCATGGGGTTCGAGTGCAGCCTGCAGGTCATGGAGTCCCTCGACCGAGGCCTTCACCGCCAATGCCTGCTCTTCCACAGTCGGAAGCATATTCACGGATGATGGGTCCTGAGGCTCCTGAAGACCGTCGTTTACGCACGAAGTCACGAGTGCCGTTGCAACGGCAGCCAGCCACATGAAGGATTTCTTCAACATAACGATATTTCTCTTAAATATAACTTCAAATAGGAGATCTCAACCTTAGTCTCCAACATGCAAATATATTAAAAAATAAGCAACATTGACCGAAAACGGCTTAATTCCTGCTATGACTCTGGCTACTTATATCAGCGGGTTGTACATGAAAAGGCAGGATTCATGTACAACCCGCCATTCAAATGGGGGTATAAACCCGGAAAATCGCTCATGTGCTACACGATTTCAATGTTTTCATGTAGCACCCGCAAAACAAAAGACGGAAAGCAGTTCCCGAAGTTCGTTCCACAAAGACAGCCCTTGTCACGAGGTTCTCTTCTCGTGTGAAAAGTAGTCCGCAATAGTCGTCGCAGAAAAAATGTAGTATTTTTCTGCGACGTCAGCACGTTGAACTTTAATAGACAGGTAGCAGACCTGTTCCCCATGACGCAGGTCTGACGAACGTTGTGAAAACATAAAAAAAAAGAAATCAGACTAAAAAAGAGAAAAAGTTTGACAAAGAAAAAGAAAAATCTGCATTTGAGTGTTTGAATTCCTCTTGACAAAAAGTATATTTGCCGGGGAAGGGGATAAAGATTTTTTAACGGGGCAATA
>CAZMNZ010000099.1:0-8458 GCA_964567765.1 uncultured Muribaculaceae bacterium | reverse complement strand
GGTTGTACAGGTCGTCCGAGATGTCCACCTTATAATAATGAGGGTTGATCAGACGCCTTTCGCTTGGGCTGAAGTGCCTCAGGACGGTGTTGTAATATTCCTTCTTTTCAGCAAGCGTATGTTTCGGTGCGCATCTTTCGCCGTTTTCGATGACCTTGTGCTGCATGATGAGGGCGGTGTATTCCCCGGCCTCGAAGGTCTTGCTCTTGTAGCGGTCGTATTCGTCGCATACGGTGAAGGTCTCTCCGGCCTCGATCTTCCTGCTAAGGCTGTCGCCTCTGAGGCAGGTCACGTCCACCTTGTATATCTCGCCCTTTGACGGGTCGTCGATCATGATCCTGTATGTGATCTGGCAGCCCGGATTGATGAGTTTGATTTTGTCCTCGGAGCGTTTCAGTACCGCTTCTCCGTTGATTTCCACAAGTTTATATACGTTTCCGAAGCATGGGTTGGCCTTGCTGGTCGCGATCGCGTCACCCACTCCGTATGAATCTATGCATGCGCCCTGGCGTTCCAGGTCCGTGATCAGGTATTCGTCCAAAGAATTGGTTGCGAATATCTTGCATGCCTTGAATCCGTTCTCGTCAAGCATTCTCCTGCACTCGGTGGAAAGGTAGGCGAGGTCGCCCGAATCCAGCCTGATGCCGTATCCCGGAGCATATCCGTCGTCTATGCCGTTCTCCCTGAATGCCCTCATCGCGTTGAGGATTCCGCAGCGGAGGGTGTCATAGGTGTCTATGAGGAGGATTATGGGCTCGCCCTTATGGGTCCTGATATATGTGCCGAATGCCTTGTGCTCTCCTTCCACGCTGCTGCCGAAGGATGTCACGAAACTATGTGCCATGGTGCCGGTGGAGGCTTGGCCGAACATCGCTCCAGTCATGATGTTGGATGTGTTCTGACAGCCTGCTATTATTGCAGCCTTCGCTCCATATACTGCCGCCCACGGACCGTGTGCCCTTCTGGAGCCGAATTCGCTGACCGGACGGTTGGTCGCCCTGGACACCCTTGATGCCTTTGTCGCCACTGCCATCTGGTGGTTCATGATGCAGAGGATAGGGGTCTCAAGCACCTGGGCCTCGATCAGAGGACCTTCCACGATGATTATCGGCTGGTTCGGGAATACGATTTCGCCTTCGCGCATCGCATATACGGTTCCTGTGAACTTCATAGCGGAAAGATATCCGCGGAATTCGGCATATTCTTCACCGGGGAGGAACTTCTCGAAGAATGACGGCTCCATGTTTCCGAGGTTCCCTATCATCTCGATGACCTCATCGGTTCCGCTCACCACAGCCCAGTTGTTGTTCTCCGGAGCCTTCCTGTAGAACATGTTGAAGACAGCGTGCTGATCCTTCATTCCGCTGTCATAGAAGGACTTTCCCATAGTGTACTGGTACTTGTCCGAACAATAAGCATGATTGAACATCTCGCTTTTCATTTTAAAATCCCACAAATCTAATGAATTTTGTTCATAATGTTCACGGAAATTCAAATAATATGGTATCTGATGAGTTCCTCGATCGGGTCCGGTATGAATGCACGGATGCGGATTCCGCTGTCTTCGAATATCGGACGGATGACATCCTTCAAGGCGTTTCCGAAACCTCCTATGATTCCGACAGGATACTTGTCGATGTCGTACTGTTTCAGGCTCCTGTCCACGAATGCCTGTATGTGGCTGTCTACAAGGTTCTTGATGTAAGGGTGCTCATAGAATGAAAGGATGAACGGACACAGGCTGCCGAGCCATGCTGAAGGGGAGTCGGGGTTGTGGTAGACAAGTTCCACAATATCAGGATATTCGGATGGAAACCTCTTTGAATACTCCTTTGCAATCTCTGCCGGCACGAGTCCTTTGATGAAGTCTGAAATGAAGAGCCTGCCGAGAACGGAGGCGGAACCGTCGTCTCCGAGGATGTATCCTCCTGACTTGATGTGCAGTGCGATCTTTTCGCCATCCCAGTAGCAGGAGTTGGAACCTGTGCCCATTATGGCCGCGATTCCCGGTTCATGTCCGCAGGCAGCACGTGCGGCTCCGGTCAGGTCGTTCTGAACTTCAACTTGAGAGACTTTGAAATTCGTCTTCAGAACAGTATAGATGGCAGATCTGATTGGGGGTGTCACGACGCCGGCAATGTAGAAATGAATGTCGTCATATTCCGTCTCAGGCAGCATCAGTGCGGCTTCCCTGATCCTGGATTCCACGGCATCCATCGGCATGGTGGAGACGTTTATCCCTTCCGACAGCACTCTTGTGGTCTGCCGGCCGTCTTCGACCACCCTCCAGTCGGCTTTTGTCGCGCCGGACTCGCATATCAGTATTCTCTTCATATACTCAAGTTCCGCACTTCGTTTTGTTTCCGTTTTCTGCTGCAAAGATATAAGACAATTATGATATATGAAATCCATAAATTTCGTAAATTCGCATGATTGTAACAAATATGAAGAGACTGGAGAAATTATATTTGGAATATTACGGATGCCCGCCATCCGAAACTGTACTGCTGACTCCGTCTGCAAGCAACAGACGGTATTTCCGTCTATCCGATGGAGAACATACCTGCGTGGGAGTGATAGGGCTGGTGCCGGAGGAAAACAATGCCTTCGTCACGATGGCCTCGCATTTCAGGTCAAAAGGCCTGCCTGTACCGGAGGTATATGCCGTGGGTGAGGACAGGATGACATATATTCAGGAAGATATGGGTGACGTTGTTCTGTATGACAAGGTTTGCGATGATTTCATGGCCGGCAGGCGGGAGGAGGCGGAGGAACTTTTGTGCCGCACGATTGCGCTTTTGCCTGAGATGCAGTTTGAGGGCGGTCGTGGCCTTGATTATTCGGTCGGGTACCCGGAGCCGTCTTTCAGCAGGAGGATGGTGATGTTCGATCTGAACTATTTCAAGTACTGTTTTCTGAAACCTTCCGGCCTGGAATTCTATGAGATGCGTCTTCAGGATGAGTTTGAAAAACTTGCAGATGACCTTCTGGGAGGACCGGATATCTCTGAATACAAGGAGGATACCTTCCTATACAGGGACTTTCAGTCCCGGAATGTCATGGTCCGTAACGGCCAGCCGTATTTCATTGATTTTCAGGGAGGACGCAGGGGGCCGGTATATTATGACCTCGCTTCTTTCATCTGGCAGCCGCGTGCGGCATATTCCGAGGAACTGAGAAACAGACTGGTGGAAACTTATCTTGATGCGGCAAAGGAGTATATGACAGTGGACAGGAAAGAGTTTGAGAAGAATCTCGGCCTTTTCATCCTGTTCAGGATTCTGCAGCTTCTTGGCGCTTACGGATTCCGCGGACTTGTCGAGAACAAGGCACCCTTCGTGGTCAGCATACCTCCGGCAATGTCGCTCCTGCGTGAACAACTGGCCCTTCGGGACTGGCCATATCCATATCTGACCGAACTTCTCGGCAGACTTACGGAAATGCCCCGGTTCAAGGAACAGGATGCTTCGGACGGGATTCTTCATGTGAAGGTGTGCAGCTTCTCATATAAGAAGGGGCTTCCGGTTGATCTTTCAGGAAACGGGGGAGGTTATGTGTTCGACTGCCGTTCCATCCACAATCCCGGAAGATATGAACCATATAAGAAACTCACAGGACGCGATGAACCGGTGATCCGTTTCCTTGAAGAGGACGGAGAGGTGTTCCGTTTTCTGGAACATGTCTATGGTGTGGTCGACCCTCATGTGGAGACATATTCACGACGTGGCTTTACCAGCCTGATGGTGAGTTTCGGCTGCACGGGAGGCCAGCACCGATCGGTCTACTGCGCTGAGCACCTTGCAGCCCACCTTGCAGAGAAATTTCCTTCCGTCCGCGTCTCCCTTCACCATAGAGAGCAGGAACAGCGTGTGCTCTAAGTGTTTGATATACAGCAATATAATGATTTGTCTCGCATGGTTTGGACGGCGAGCCAAATACGTAATACATTGATTTGTAATACATTAATAAACACGGCGTTGAAAGCGATGATTTTTGCGGCAGGTCTAGGAACCCGCCTGAAACCGATTACAGATACTCTTCCGAAGGCCCTTGTGCCCGTCGGAGGCAAACCCCTGCTGGAGCATGTCCTGAACAGGCTTGCCACTATCGAGGACGCTGATGGCGCTCCTCTGATCGACGGAGTGGTGGTCAATGTCCATCATTTCGCCCCGAAGATCGTCTCGTGGCTAGAAGACTATTATTTATCCGCCCCACAGGATGCCCTCTCTTCACCAGTTGCCGATAGCGGACTCACCTCTGTCATGTCGGGCGACAGTGTAGAGCCGAGACATCTCCCGGTCGAAATCTCTGACGAATCCGCCCTGCTCCTCGAAACCGGAGGCGCAGTACTCCATGCACGCCGCTTTCTTGAAGGCTGCGGCCATTTCCTGATCCACAACGTGGACATCTTCTCAAATGCAGATTTGGGATGGTTTGCCTCTCAGGTGCGCCCGGAGTCACTTGCCACCCTTCTTGTGAGCGAGCGTGAGACCTCCCGCTTCCTGCTTTTCCGTCCGGAGGACATGAGTCTGGTCGGCTGGCATAATACGAACACGGGTGACTATCATCTGGCCGAGCCTTCCCTCAAGATCAAGGACTGTCTTGCCTATGGTTTCTCCGGCATCCACATCATGTCCGACAAGGTGTTCGGTCTGATGGACATATATATAAAGGAAAAGGGACTCCCGGCCGACGAAACTGTCGGAACGAGATTCCCTATAATGAACTTCTACATGTGGGCGTCCTCCCGCATGCCGATCTACGGAGTCGTTGCACAGAATCTTGACTTCCTGGACGTGGGCAAACTTGACACCCTCGAACTTGCTGAAAAATTCATGAACAAATACTCTCAGAAATAATGAAACTGCTTGGAAACATCATCTGGATCCTTTTCGGAGGCCTTTTCATCGCCCTCTATTATTTTGTTTTCGGACTCCTTCTCTGCCTGACGGTAGTCGGTATCCCTTTCGGTCTTCAACTGATGAAGATAGCGGGATTCGCACTCTGGCCCTTCGGACATGAGGTGCAGGCAGGTCCTCAGGACAGCGGATGCCTGTCTGTGTGCATGAACATCCTCTGGATCATCTTCGGTGGAATCGAGATCGCCCTGACCCATCTGGCACTGGGCGTCGCTTTCTGCATCACCATCATCGGCATTCCGTTCGGCCTTCAGCACTTCAAGATGGCGCTCCTTGCCCTGGTCCCATTCGGAAAGACCATAATCTAGGTGGCACGGAACCGATTGGTGCTCAGTGTTTTACGCAAAGTGCGTGCTGCCAGAGGGGAGCACGCACTTTGTGTAAAGTGTTGAGCGGGAGTGTGTTAGATGTCGCTGGGTTTTGCCGGCTGGATAGCGCGGATGGTGATCACCGCGGCAATCAGGAACAATACGCACGCAACATAGATGCAGGCATATGCCCACGGGCTCATTACATCCATGAACGTTTCCGCATCAGCGAGGGACGGGATGTGGCTGCATATCACTGCGAGCGTGTTGTTCACGCAGTGCATCAGCATGGTCAGTTTGAGTGAGCCAGTTCTGTAATATACATATCCGAAGAGCAGTCCCAGGATGAATGCAGGAATCGCCTGCCATGGATTCATGTGCAGCACTGCAAAGAACAAGGCGGACACGGCTATTGCCCAGCCCGGTTTCATCTTCTGGAGAAGTCCTCTGAGCACCAGTCCCCTGCAAAGCCATTCCTCAAAGAGAGGAGCGAAAATGGATACAGACAGGAGTGAGATCCATACAGGACCTTCCGTCAGTTGTTCCAAAGCCTGTTTCAGAATTTCCGGCATTTCCGGAAGCAGGGTGTTCACCGGCTCTGCGACAAACGATGCGGCCATGGTCGCAACAGACACAACCAAAGCGAGCCATCCGCCTCCAAGTCGTCCGAAATTGTTGGTGTCCAGCGGAATGCCGGCTGGTGGATTCCCGTCCTCTCCCCATGGCAGGAACTCGTTCTTCCTGCTCTGATATGATGCATAGAGCATCGGAGGAATGAACATCACAGGATACGAAATCACTGTGCCGTATTTCTGCGCAAACTCTGCCGAGAATCCGGCCTGAAGCAGGAGCACCAGCATATTGCCGAGCAATGCTCCCACAAAGAACATGGCCAGCAGCATGAACATACCTCCGATCCCCGGAAGGTAGTGGCTATAATTAGAGAAGAGGTCGTATGAACCTCTTCCCTGATGTCTTCTGAAAAAATGTTTCATCCTTATTTATTATATAAAGGAGTAGGGTAGATGCCCTTGTCAGCGAATTCCTGGAATTTTGCTACTACGCCAGGTCTGTCCTCCTTGAAGGTCACGCCGAACCAGCGTGAAGGGGTGGAGATAAGTTCAGCCTTTCCTGAGCCGTCCTTGATCATGCAGTCGATTGCATAAGGGATGTAGAACTCAGCCTTGAGCTCGTTCACGTTCTTCTCAAGGAACTGTGTGAAGATATTCTCGCTCTTCTCGAAATAGTCAGGAGTGAATCCCCACATGTTCATCGAGCAGAGAGCCTTGTCCGCAAGCTGGACTGTTTCGCCTGTCACGCTGTTCTCTCCGTAGATCTTTCCGTCCTCAGCCTTTGCGATCTTGTGATGCTCCACTACATTTGTCAGGAAGCCGGTCTGGTCAGCTGTTCCGATTCCGCGTGACACTCCGCCTGACTCCGAAAGCGTGTTGTCGAGTTCAAAACCCACGAGGGCATACTCTCCGGTCTTTCCTTCGTGAGCCCTCAGCCAGTCTCCGAGGATGCGGAAAGACTCTTTGCCGTAATAGTCATCACCGTTTATCACGGCGAAAGGCTCGTTCACTACGCCCTTGCCCATAAGCACGGCATGAGCTGTTCCCCAAGGCTTCTCGCGCTCCGGATTGAGGGCGAACTGTGACGGGATCTTGTTGAGTTCCTGAGTCACGAACTGGAATTCAAGCGGCTCTCCGTCAACGCATTTCACATTTCCGTATTTCTCCCTGACGTGCTCTTCCATCTGCTCCTTGAAATAATCGCGCACCACATATATGACCTTTCCGAATCCTGCCTCCACGGCATCGTAGATCGAGTAGTCGATGATTGTCTCTCCGTTCGGACCGAGTCCGTCCATCTGTTTCAGCCCGCCATAGCGGCTTCCCATTCCGGCTGCAAGTACCAATAGTGTAGGTTTCATGTCTCTTGATCTAATTTTATGATGTTGTTGTTCAAGTATTTCAAAATTCTTCCAAAATTAACTATTTTTGCGGATACTTTGACCCAATCAAGCAGAAAGTTTATGAAAATGTCCGACATTACAGGAAAAATCAGGAATGCCTATCGGGGCCCGAGGCGAAGATTCGTATGGTTCGTCACGATCGCCACTGCCGTATTTCTGTTCGTCTGGATTGTCGGTCCCGGCAACACGATCATACACTGGATCAGGGCCGGAGTGGAAATCCGTCGTCAGGAAAGGCTCATAGAACACTATCAGGAGCAGAATGCCGAAATGGAGACTAGACTGAAAATGCTCAAGAACGATAAGGACACATTGGAAAAATTCGCCAGAGAGCAGTTCCATTTTGCTGTCCCTGGCGAAGATGTATATATATTGGAACAGTAGATTTCTCCATTCGCTTCGCTCAGTCGAAATGACATGCTGACTTGTTTATCTGTCATTTCGAGCGAGGCCGGAGGCCGAGTCGAGAAATCCATATCAGAATCCCGTGTAGGTCCAAGGAGTGATGGCACGAAGTTCCTCCTTCACAGACTCGCTCACTTCAAGAGTCTCGATGAAATCAGCGATGACCTCGTGATTGATTCCCGCTCCTGTCCTCGTGAGAGCCTTCAGCGTCTCGTATGGATTAGGGTAGTTCTCCCTTCTCAGAATCGTCTGTATCGCCTCTGCCACCACAGCCCAGTTCCTTTCCAGGTCGGCACGGATGGCGTCCTCTTTGAGGATGAGTTTTCCAAGTCCCTTCTTCAGTGAGTTAAGGGATATGAGAGAGTGCGCAAGCGGCATGCCGATGTTTCGGAGTACGGTGGAGTCCGTGAGGTCACGCTGCAGACGCGAAACAGGCAGTTTCATCGAAAGATGTGTGTATAAGGCATTCGCAACGCCGAAGTTTCCTTCCGCGTTCTCGAAGTCGATAGGATTGACCTTGTGCGGCATCGCCGAAGATCCCACCTCGCCGGCCTTCACCTTCTGGCGGAAATACTCCATTGAAATATATGTCCATATGTCGCGTGCGAAATCGATGAGGATGGTGTTGATGCGGCGCAGACAGTCGAAAAGCGAGGCAAGATTGTCATAATGCTCGATCTGAGTTGTCGGGAATGACCTCTTCAACCCCAATGAAGCCACGAACCTGTCTCCGAACCCGATCCAGTCGATGTCGGGATATGCCACCTTATGCGCATTCATGTTTCCTGTTGCGCCACCGAACTTTGCCGGATATGTGAGCTGCGAGAACTGACGGATCTGCTCCTCGAGAC
>CAZMNZ010000098.1:7504-8655 GCA_964567765.1 uncultured Muribaculaceae bacterium | reverse complement strand
GGATCAGGGAAGGGTGCCCATCCGGAGAGAACATCGAAATGATCTGGCAGTGCGGAAAATACTACAAGACTTCCATGGACAGGTTCATGGACGAGACGGCTGCCGCCGGCAGAGACCTGTCTCATATCAGGCACTCCGACTTCATCCAGAGGATGGACCTTGCATATGCAGCAGCTGACGTCGTCATTTCCCGCTCGGGAGCAAGTTCGGTTTCAGAGCTGTGCGCAGCAGAGAAGGCGACTGTGTTCGTGCCGTCCCCTAACGTGACGGAGGACCATCAGACACACAATGCCATGGCTCTGGTAAACAAGGACGCCGCCCTTATCGTGAGGGATGCGGAAGCTGCTGAAAAACTGATGGAGACGGCATGCTCACTGATAGAAAATCCGGAAAGGATAGCTCTATTGGAAGAGAATATCGGCAAGCTGGCCCTGAGAGATGCGGCACAGACAATTGTAGATGAGATTTATAAAGTATTGGGATAGATGAAGAACATATATTTCATAGGAATCGGAGGCATCGGAATGAGTGCCATCGCAAGGTACTACAACGCCAAGGGCTTCAAGGTGAGCGGATATGACAAGACTCCGTCTCCCCTGACACATGCATTGGAGTCGGAGGGGATAGAGATTCATTACACGGATGACACCTCATATATTCCTAAGGATGTTGAGGATACGCTGGTTGTGTACACACCGGCCATCCCTGCCGATATGGGCGAACTCGTTTACGTGCAGGATAACGGATATCGCGTGATCAAGAGATCCAAGATGCTGGGAGAGATTGCTCAGGGACAGAGATGCATGGCGGTTGCCGGCACTCACGGCAAGACCACGACCAGCACCATGACCAGCCACCTTTTCATGGATTCGGGAGAGGGATGCTCGGCCTTTCTCGGCGGAATCTCCAAGAACTACAACAGCAATCTTCTCATCAGTCCGAATGACGTGATAGTTGCCGAAGCCGACGAGTTCGACCGTTCGTTCCTCCAGCTGTTCCCTGAAATCGCCGTGATAACATCCATGGACGCCGACCATCTTGACATCTATGGAGACGTGCAGCATGTGAAGGAGGCCTTCAAGGCATTCGCCTCACAGGTGAGCGGCACAGTGATCATAAAGCATGGACTTGACATAACACCGGCAGACACC
>CAZMNZ010000098.1:0-7404 GCA_964567765.1 uncultured Muribaculaceae bacterium | reverse complement strand
CTCTACACAAGGACAAGGGACTTCGCACCGGAATTCGCCGAGGCACTGAGCCTTGCGGACAAGGTGATTCTTCTGGACATCTATCCTGCACGCGAACTGCCGATTCCGGGTGTCACCTCGGAAATCATATTCAAGGACATAACCTCTGAGAAGGTTCTGATCAGGAGGAATGAACTCATGGGATATCTTCAGAACGAGCCGGTGGAAGTGCTGGCGACACTCGGCGCCGGAGACATAGACAGGTTTGTGGGAGAAATTGCCGAAATGCTTGAAAACAGATGAACAGGACTCTGAAATATATACTTATATCCGTGGCCGCCCTCGCACTGGCAGCCTGCTTTACGGCTTCCTACATAGCCGGAGTGCAGGCGCGCAGGCCCATTGTGTGCAAAGGCCTTAGGATAGAAGTTCTCGACAGCACACAGAACAGTTTCGTGACAGCTGACGACATCAGGAAATTCATCCGCAAGAGCTGCGGGGAACTGGTTGGCGAGCCGCTCGACAGCATAGACCTTGTCAAGGTGGAGAAGGCGGTAGACAGCAGAAGCGCGGTTCTCAAGAGCGAGGCTTATGTGACCAGGGACAGCCTCCTGAACATAAAGGTCACCCAGCGCAAGCCTGTGGTCAGGTTCCAGAAGAAGGACGGAGGATTCTATGCAGATGCCGAAGGATATATATTTCCGCTGCAGAGCAGTTATGCCTCGCATGTGCAGGTCATAGACGGAGACATTCCTCTTGCTGCCAACAGCGGTTATAAGGGAGACATCACAGACCCGAAGGAGAAGGAGTGGTTCAAAAGCGTCATGAACGTTGTCAACTACATGGAAGACAGCAAACTGTGGAAAGGAAAGATTGTGCAGATTTCAGTTGACTCAAAAGGGAACCTTACCCTCATTCCACGGGAGGGCAATGAAAGGTTCATCTTCGGCCAGCCACACTCTCTGGTGGAGAAATTCGGCAAGATGGAAAGATATTACACCACTATCGTTCCCGAAAAGGGAAGCAACCGTTACAAGAGAGTAGATGTAAGATTCAAGGATCAGATTGTATGCAGATAAAGGATAACAATATGGGAATGACAGACAAACATATCGTTGCAATAGACCTGGGAACCTCGAAGATTGCCCTTACCGTTGCAAAGGTCAACGGTAACGACATCCAGGTCATATACTACAAGGAGACGCCTTCTGCCGGCATCAAGAACAGCAGCGTCTTCAATCCGAGCCATGTCACAGGGCCTCTAGAAGAGGCGGTGCGTGAGGCTGAGGAGAATCTCGGCATAAAGATCACCCAGGCTGTGGTCGGCATGCCGCGGTACCCTATCAGACAGGAAAGCAACACCGGAAAGATCGAGGACAGGGGCTTCGATACCGACATCACTGCGGAGAACATAGCCGAGCTCAAGAGATCCGCCCAGGATTCCTACCCGCTCAAGGACTCGGGCAGGGAGGCTATATATGGTGCTGTCGCCCAGTCATTCTCTGACGGAGAGAATTTCCAGATCATAGAAAACGAAATCATCGGAATGACAAGCGATGTGCTTGAAGGCAACTTCAAGATATTCATCGGCAAGAAGAGCGATCTGACAAAGATAGACCTTACCATGAACAAGTCAGGCCTCTCGGCTGTGCGCAAATACTTCACAGCCGACTCCACAGCAAAGGCAGTCCTAGAATACTCCGAAATGGAAAACGGAGTGGCCCTGATAGATTTCGGTGCTGGATGCACATCGGTTTCCATATATCACGGAAACATCATGAGGCACTATGCCTCGATTCCGTTCGGCGGAAGAAACATCACCGACGACATCAAGAGCGAATGCCAGATTTCAGCAAAACTCGCAGAAAACATAAAGAAGGCCTTCGGAGCCTGCATGCCGGACAAACTACAGAATCTCGGGGAGAAGGTTATACACATAAAGAGCAACACCAGCGAGCCCGACAAGCAGCTCCCTGTCAAATATCTTTCCGAAATAATCACCGCCAGAGTGGAGGAGATCCTGATGGCTATCCTGTATGAGATTCAGGAAAGCGGATTCGCCGACATGCTCAGAAGCGGCATAGTGGTGACAGGAGGCAGCGCCCTTCTTCCTAATCTGGGAACGTTCATAAACGAGATTTCCGGATTCAGGGTAAGGATGGGGTACCCGAAGCGCTATTTCTCATGCCAGGGATGTGACGGCATATTCGAGCCTTCTGCGACGACCTCTGTAGGTCTCATCCTGGCGGCAAGCGAAAGAGCAGAGTTCAACTGTGCCCTTTACAGGGAAGAGAAGGTGGAAGAAAAGCCTGCCGAGGAGGAGAATCCGAATGGAGAACTGTTCTCCGACCAGGCCATGGAAGGTGTGGTGGTCTCTGTGCCTGAGCCTAGTCCTAAACAGCCTGAGGTCAAGACGCCGAAGGTCACATGGACCGAAAAGGTCACGACATTCGTGGGCAATCTGTTCGAGACTGTAATGAATGATGTTGAAAGCGAACATTAGGAGGACTTGATATGATAGATATATTTGAGAACAACGTGGAACTGGCTCCGACCGACTGGGTGACGACTGATTCAATAATAAAGGTGATCGGCGTGGGCGGTGGAGGCTGCAACGCAGTGAACTACATGTATAACCAGAAGATAGAGGGATGCACCTTCGTGGTCTGCAACACTGACTCGCAGGCTCTTGACAAGTGCGACGTGCCTATCAAGATCCAGCTCGGAGAAGGTCTGGGAGCAGGAACGAATCCTACGGAAGGGCGAAACGCAGCCCTCAACTCCCAGGATGAGATCGCCGCAAAAGTGCTGGACAACAACACCGACATGCTCTTCATCACGGCAGGCATGGGTGGCGGTACAGGAACAGGTGCCGCACCGGTAATTGCAGCAATGGCAAAGAAGAAGGGAATCCTCACTGTGGGAGTCGTGACCATTCCGTTCAGAAACCAGGGCAACGAGACCATGTCTAAGGCCATAGACGGAATCAACGAACTGGAAAAGAATGTGGACAGCCTCCTGATAATCGACAACGAGAAACTGTTCGATTTCTATGGAGATCTGCTGCTTCAGGATGCCTTCCCTAAGGCGGATGAAGTTCTGGCCACCGCAGTCCGCGGAATCACAGAAATCATCAAGAAGCGCGGATATATCAATGTGGACTTCAAGGATGTGAAGACCATGATGAAGAACAGCGGCATGGCGCTTATGGGATGCGGCACAGGAACAGGAGAAAACAGGATCGAAGATGCTGTGCGTCTGGCATTGGAGTCTCCGCTTCTGAATGACTTCGATCTTACCACAGCCAAGAACGTGCTGGTCAACATAACTGTAGGAAGGAACGAGAAGGGAATGACGATGACCGAACTCGGACGTGTCAGCGAACTTATAAAGAACTACACGGGAAAGGCCAACAACTTCAAGAGCGGTATCGTATATGAAGAGGATCCGGAGTTCGGAGACAGGGTGAACATCACCGTGATCGCAACCGGCTTCAGGATGAGCATGCTGCTTCCTATGAACGACATGGGAAACATCATAATTATAGAAAGCGACTTCGAATATGACAAGGAGACCTTTGCTGTGGAAAACATCGGAGAACGCCCGGAGACGCGCAGTCAGAAGATCGGCTATAACAATGCAGAGATCAGAAAGAAGATAATATTCGAAGACGGCAGAAAGCCGGCGCTTCTTGTGGCGGAAGGCCAGGACAAGAGCGAATTGGAGAATACTGCAGCAATCAGAAGAAAGACTCCTGCGTCGGGGAAACGCGAGGAATAGGATTTTTTGTATATTTGCGACCGTTTTTGCATATAAGACTTTATTACAATGGAAAGAAAGACACGAGTTCGTTTTGCACCGTCTCCTACAGGCCCGCTTCATATGGGCGGAGTCAGGACTGCACTCTATAACTATCTCTTCGCAAAGCAGCGCGGAGGAGACTTCATCATCAGGATCGAGGACACCGACTCACAGAGATTCGTCCCCGGAGCCGAGAAATATATAATCGAAGCACTCAACTGGTGCGGCATCATCCCTGACGAGGGCGTGGATGCAGAAGGGAATGTTGTAGAGACCGCTTCGGAGCGTCACCCGCATGCTCCATACAGACAGAGCCAGAGAAAGCCTCTTTACCGTCAGTACGCAGAGCAGCTTGTAGCGGCAGGTCACGCATACTATGCATTCGACACCGCTGAGGAACTTGGAGCAAAGCGTGCGGAAATGGAGGCTGCCGGACAGACCTTCATCTATGGTCAGACCACACGCATGGGCCTTCGCAACTCCCTTTCTCTTCCAGAAAGCGAGTGGAAGGAACTCCTTGAGACACGCACAGACTGGACAATCCGCTTCAAGATGCCTGAGAACAGAGTCGTAAAGATGGACGACCTGATACGCGGCCATGTCGAGGTGAACACATCCACTCTCGACGACAAGGTCCTCTGGAAGAGGGCTGATGAACTGCCTACATATCATCTTGCAAACATAGTCGATGACCACCTCATGGAAATCACAGAGGTGATCCGTGGCGAAGAGTGGCTCCCGTCACTTCCGCTTCACTACCTCCTTTACGAGGCATTCGGATGGACGGAGACTCAGCCTCGTTTCGCCCACCTCTCGCTCCTTCTCAAACCGGACGGAAAGGGCAAACTGAGCAAGCGTGACGGTGACCGTCTGGGCTTCCCTGTCTTCCCGCTCAAATGGGTGAACGCCGAGGGAGAAGTGTCACGCGGATATCGTGAGGACGGATATTTCCCTGAAGCATTCGTGAATCTTCTCGCAATGCTCGGCTGGAATCCTGGAACCGAGCAGGAACTTTTCTCGCTTGAGGAACTTGTCGGAGCATTCTCGCTTGACAGAGTTGTCAAATCCGGTGCACGTTTCAACGCAGAGAAGGCAAAATGGTACAACAAGGAGTATCTCCGCATGAAGCCTGTCGAAGAACTCACTTCGCAGTTCATCCCGGTGCTTGAGTCACACGGGCTTCAGATTGTCGACTGCCCTGCATGCGCTCTCACAGCGGGTTCCGAAATGACGGTAAGCGGAGCAGATTTCGAGAACAGGATATTTTCACGCCAGTATGTCGAAAGGATCGTGGCACTGATTCAGGAAAGGGCTACATTCGTGGCTGACTTCTGGGACATCGCTCCATACCTCTTCGTGGCTCCTGCCTCATTCGTGGAGAAGGACGCCGCAAAGTTCTGGAAGGAAGAGAACTACACTCTTGCACTTCAGGTTGCGGATTTCATTCTCGGATTTGAGGGAGAGTTCACCAAGGAAGCGCTTGAAGGTCCGCTCGAAGAATTCATCCGCGGAAACGAATGGCCTATGGGCAAGGTGATGAACTGCCTCAGACTTGCCTTGGTCGGCGGATCGAACGGTCTTGGCATTGCAGACATCGTGACCCTGATCGGCAAGAAGGAGTTCGCAAAGAGAATCGAGTTCATCAAGAACACGCTCGGCTGCTAGAAACTTGATTTCAGAATATCTTACCAAGCCTCGAAGAATGTCTTCGGGGCTTGATTCTTTATTGTTGCTTTCTATTCCGACGTTCTTTCCTGTCCTGAATAATCGTTATAGTCATTCCCGTTACAGAAACAACTGCCAGAAACATCAGAAAAATTGTGTAATGTCCCAGTACCATGATCAACTTTTAAAATAAAACAATCCCCATATCAAGGTTGCAGCAACAATGATTATGGCAATCACGTATGCCAGCCATTGCGGAAAAGTCATATCTGCAAAAGACATCGTTATCAAGACTGCCGTCAGAACATATTTCGACACATCCAGCAGATAAGACCCTAATTCTTCCTTCAGCTTTTTCTCCATCACAAAAATAGATTAAATTCGACAAACCTCAAAATCAAACGCTCCGGGGCAAAGAAAGAACATATCTGCTTGAAAAGTGTTGTTTTTGATGAAAGACAACAAAGTTTTTCCTTTTTTTAGTCAAATTTCTTTTTTTTAGTCTGCGTCAGGGTTATCTTTGCGTACAAAATCAACATTTTTCAGATATGAAGATCGGAATATGCAACGACCACGCTGGCGTGGAGTACAAGAACAGACTTGTGGAATACCTCACCGGCAAAGGTCACGAGATGGTGAATTTCGGAACCGACACCACTGCAAGCATGGACTATCCTGACGTGGCTCACCCTCTCGCTTCATCGGTTGAGAACGGCGAAGTGGAACTGGGAATCGCATTCTGCGGCACAGGAAACGGAATGGTCATGGCCCTGAACAAGCACCAGAGGATCCGCGCAGGACTCTGCTGGTCTGCCGAGATCGGCAAACTGATCAAGCAGCACAACAACGCCAACATCCTTGTGATGCCTGCCCGTTTCATTCCTTTTGAGACTGTCATCGAGATCTGTGATGCCTGGCTGGATGAAGAGTTCGAAGGCGGACGCCACCAGGGACGCATTGACAAGATACCTTGTAAATAATCAGAATTGGAAGCATTGATACTTACTCCGGATTCCCCTGCCCTTTCAAGGAACATCGAGGATTATCCGGAAGGGATTATAATCCCCATAGACAAACCATACAGATGGACATCAGCGGACGTGATCAGAAAGGTCAAGTACGCCGCTATCCGTCATTTCGGGAAGAAGAATCTGAAGGTGGGACATGCCGGAACCCTTGACCCTCTTGCAACCGGAGTTCTCCTGGTGTGCATAGGAAAGGCGACCAAACTGGCCGAGACACTTCAGTCGCACGACAAGGAATATGTTGCAGGAGTCACCTTCGGTGCGACCACACCATCATATGACCTGGAAAAGGAGATCGACAGTTTTTTCCCGCACGAGCATATAACGGCGGAAGCAGTGTCTGAGGCTCTGCCCGGATTCATCGGAGAGCAGAACCAGATCGCTCCCCTCTTCTCGGCAAAGTCAGTGGACGGAGTCCGGGCATATGAACTGGCCCGCAAACTCTACAAGTCCTCCGTCAGGGGAGAGGTGGGAGTTCTGGACGAGACGGCCAGAGAACTTATCAGAGTATCAAAGATCAATATAACCGAACTGGAGTTGGTTGAATTCACCTCTGGACCCGGCATTCCGGAAAGCGGACCGGATAGAGGGGATGAAAACAACCCCTCTGTCCAGTCCGCTTCGAACAGAATAAACGTCACGGACAACTCTGCCTTGGGACTGCCACGGGCTGTGATCCGCATGGCGTGCAGCAAGGGGACATATGTCAGAGCCTTTGCACGTGACCTGGGAGAGAAGTTGGGCAGCGGAGCACATCTGGACTCCCTCCAGAGGAGTCGCAGCGGAGACTTCCGCGTCGAGAACGCTCTGACAGTCGACCAAGCCATCGCGCTGCTGAGCCCCGCAGCACCCAACCCGTTATAAATCAACAACATAAGCAAAGTGCGTGCTCCCCTTTGGCAGCACGCAATGTTCATAAACACGGGAGGACAGG
>CAZMNZ010000097.1:0-8739 GCA_964567765.1 uncultured Muribaculaceae bacterium | reverse complement strand
GCTTGCCGCCTTTCTCAAAGGTCGGCTTGATCTTGTCTACAAAATTTCTTAATCCACTCATATTCTTAGCTTTTTAGCACATTTCCTTTAACATGAGAGCGATGCCGTCCGTGATGATCTGCTGGATATAGATCTTTGACGGATCGACATATTCACAGAGAGCGAGATCTTCCTCAAGCACCTCATATATTCCGAACTTCTCCATCTTGTCGATGTCGTTTGCAAGACATGCCTTGAGGAGGTGTACAGGGAAGAGGTCCATAGGGAGCACCTTGCTGTATGTGTCGTTCACGACGAATGCACGCGGACCTCCGTGGAGGTTGGTGTCCATGTCATACTTCTTCTTAGGGGTGAGCCATGAGAAGTATGTGCGTGACGCGCTGAACTGGCTGCATCGTACAGGCTTTGCCCATCCGAGAAGCTCGTACTTGTCACCTTCCTCAAGGATCGAGATCTGGTTGTCGAAGAATCCGAGGAAACCGTCTGCACCTACGTTTGTTCCTGTGAGGACGTCTCCGCTGATGAAACGGAGGTTCTCCTGAGCGTTGTAGAACTCAGCCACATCCTTGATCGCGATGCCAGGATAACCCTCGACATATGCAGGGTTGATGGCTTTAGGACCTGTAACGGCGATCTTTCTTCTCACATCGTACTTTCCTGTGTTGAAGAGCTTTCCGATGGCAGCGAGCATCAGAAGTGACACTGTCCATACTGTCTCTCCCTTTCGGATAGGGCTGATGTGGTGGATCTGCACTCCGACATTGCCGGCAGGGTGCTTTCCTGTGAATGTGTGCTGGATCACGTTCTCGATCTTGTGGAATGGAGTTCCTGCATAGTTCGCAGAGTTGAGCGAGAAGTGTACGCCGCCGTCTGTGAGTTTGCCGAGAGCGTTGATCGCTGTCTGGATGTGCTCAAGGTCTTCTCTGAGTGCATACTCTGGACTTGCTGCCAGAGGAGCTGTCGAGAATGCTGAAACGAAGATTGCCTTTGGCTTTACCTCAGGGTCTGCTATGATACCGTATGGCCTCTGAGTGAGAGCCGGCCAGAGACCTGCTGCCAGAAGGGCTTCCTTGATCTGCTCAGCAGTCATGTCTGCCACCTTTCTGACGCCGAAGTCTACATGCTCCTGCTCAGCATCAGCCTTGATACGGACTTCAAGCAACTTCCTCTTTTCGCCTCTTACAACCTCTGCCACAGTTCCGCTTACCGGAGAAGTGAAGAGGATGTTCTGAGACATCTTGTCTGCCAAGACAGGAGTACCTGCGAGGACCTTGTCGCCTTCCCTTACGAGAAGCTTCGGAACGAGGCTTCTGAAATCGGTCGGCTTCACGGCCACAACGTCAGGAACGATCACCTTCTTGGTGTTCTGGGCCGCCACTCCGCTTATCGGAAGGTCAAGACCCTTTTTCAAATAGATGTTGTTTGACATTATATAAACCGTTTTGAGTATAACTTTCAAAATGCGCCCGCGAAGTTAGGTAAATTTTCCCTATTTACGAATTAAAAAGCGCCTTTTTTATAATAAGGTATCACCCTCGTTGATGTGTTGAAATCTTTTTCAGAAATCTTCGCGGTTATTCCCTCGTTTTGCCTATTTTTGTGCCCCGCCATTCAAGGTGAATGGAGCAGGGTGTTGAATTTATGGAACTTTGGTGAAGATATGGAGAACAGCAGCAGAATCTTAGAAGGACTGAACAGCGAGCAGAAGGCGGCTGTAAGTTGTGTGGACGGACCGGTGCTTATTGTTGCAGGTGCGGGATCGGGAAAGACAAGGGTGCTTACCAGCAGAATCGCTTATATTCTTACGGAGAAGAATTGCGATCCGGCAAGCATACTTGCATTGACATTTACCAAGAAGGCGGCCTCCGAAATGAAGGAGAGAATAGCCCTTATGGTGGGAGAGAAGAGGGCCAGAAGGCTTTATATGGGCACATTTCACTCGGTGTTCATCAGATTCCTCAGGGAATTTTCCGAGTCTCTGGGATATCCTCAGACCTTTACAATATATGATACAAGCGACTCCGTCAGCGCGATCAAGTCGTGTCTGAAGGACCTTCAGCTTGATGAAAAGATATATAAGCCGAAGGATGTGCTTTCGCGCATATCGATGGCAAAAAACAACCTCGTGACTGCGGAGGCATACCGCAGGAATCCTACCGCGCTTCAGAACGATGCGTCGGCGAAGAAGCCGAGGATGTGTGACATCTACCAGCTCTATGCCCAGAAATGCAGGCAGGCAGGAGTGATGGACTTTGATGATATCCTTCTGAATATGAACATATTGCTGAGGGATAATCCTGTTGCGCTTGAATCTATTGCCGGACGTTTCAGGTATATAATGGTGGACGAGTATCAGGATACCAACTTCGCTCAGTATCTGATTCTTAAGAAACTGAGTCAGTTCCATAAGAATCTATGCGTTGTCGGTGACGATTCCCAGTCAATCTATGCGTTCCGTGGAGCCAAGATCGAGAATATCCTGAACTTCAAGAAGGATTATCCGGACCATCATATCTTCCGTCTGGAGCAGAATTATCGTTCGACAAAGGTGATTGTAGATGCAGCCAATTCCGTGATAGCAAGAAACTCCGCCCGCATTCCTAAGGAATGTTATTCCATGGGTGAGGAGGGGGAGAAGATCAGGCTTATCCAGGCTTATACAGAGCAGGAAGAGGCTCTTCTCATTGCATCGTCAATTGTTTCTCGCATACAGTCCGATCATGCTGAATATCAAGACTTTGCTATACTTTATAGAACCAATTCCCAGTCCCGTGCGCTTGAGGAGGCTCTCAGAAGAAGGAATATTCCTTATGTGATATACTCCGGCAACTCGTTCTTTGAAAGAGCCGAGGTAAAGGACATGATGGCCTATTTTAAATTGGCGGTGAACCTGAATGACGACGAATCCTTCAAGAGAGTGGTGAACAAGCCTGCCCGTGGAATCGGGGACACCTCCCTCGCAGCCCTTGCGGCAGCTGCGGTCGAGCATAAGACCTCTCTTTTCAAGGCTGCATTTGCCGACGACCTCGAAACTTTCGGTCTGAAGGCCGCCGCTATAAAGAAGATACGGGAATTCTGCGAGATGATGGGAAAACTTTGTCTTCGTGCGCAGAAGGAGGATGCATATACTGTGGCTGCCGCTCTTGCCATGGAGTCCGGGCTGCTGATGTTCTATAAGAGTGATAACAGCATTGAGGGACAGTCACGTCTGGCCAATGTCGAGGAACTCCTGAACAGTGTCAAGACGTATATAGAGGAAAAGCAGAACGAGTATTTCGAGGATATGCAGGCAGAAGGAATGGTCGATGAGGGCGTGGAACTCACTGCAGCCGATCTTCCGGTGGTTCTGCTGGGGGATTTCCTTGAGAATGTCTCCCTGCTCAGCGCAGTGGATGTGGAGGACGATGAAAATGGCTCCAACAAGGTGACTCTCATGACGGTACATTCCTCCAAGGGACTTGAGTTCCCTTATGTCTTCGTGGCAGGTATGGAGGAAAATATCTTCCCTTCCGGCGGCTTCCTCGCCTCTGAATCGGAGATAGAGGAGGAACGCCGTCTGTTCTATGTGGCGATGACGCGTGCGAAAAAGCATGTGCACTTCTCCTTTACATCAACGAGAATGCGCAATGGAAAGCACGAATCAAACTCTCCTTCCAGATTCATCCGTGAAGTGGATCCGAAATACATCTCCAATCCTCTGACCAAGGAGGATATGGAGACGGCTCGCGAGGAGTCTTTTGGCGGTTGGGGCTCCAGGACTTCCGGCGGACAGTCCCGTTTCGGAGGATTCGGACGCAATGATTACGGACGTTCGGGTGCTGTGAAGACCGAAAGAACCTCTCCGTCCGGATATCGTCGTGAAATGCAGAGGCCTGAGCCGTCTGCGGTCATGCGGACGGATGCGTCAGCAGCCCGAAGAACAGAGCCGATGCCGGTGCGAAGGCCCCAGACCGTGCCTCCGCGTGTACCTGATGCGGATTTCGAACCTACACCTATTCTCCAACTCCGTGCCGGTCAGAGGATAGAGCATAACCGTTTCGGTTTTGGTAAGATTCTGGAGATAACAGGCACGCCTGCAGATCTCAAGGCAAAGATTGCCTTTGATGATCATGGTGAGAAGATTCTCATCTTGAAATATGCAAAGATCCGTATAGCAAAAAATCCGGAAAACTGATTAAAAAACAGAAAAACTTTGACTAAAATTCAGAAAAATCTACACTAAAAAAGAGAAATTTCAACTTTTTCTTTTTTTTAGTCAAACTTTCGCAGGTCTCATATACATTTGCCTCGCCGCGATGTTGCGGCAATTAACGAATGAGGAGAATGAATATGAAACCTGTTTTGATTTTATTCATGCTGTCGTGGCCGTTTCTGGTTGCGTGTGATATGTTGGGAGACGGAGGTGCCGGAGGAGAAGGTGAGTTGAAGATATCCTTTGATGCCGATCTTACCGAAGATACCAGAGCTTCCATGGAGATCCCGGATACCAATGACTTTCTTCTGCATGTGGAAGACGCTGACGGGAAGGTCATATATGACGGTTCTTATGGGGAGGCTCCCGATGCCGTGATGGTGAAGGCCGGAAGTTATAATGTGCGTGCCTTGTCCGTCGAATTTTCCAAACCTTCCTTTTCCGCACCTCAGTTTGGAGATGAGCAGTGCGTTGTCGTGAAATCCGATGAGTCTGCCCATGTAAGACTGCTGTGTTCGCAGATGAATTCCGGAATGCGCCTGAAAGTTGATTCCGGTTTTCTTGCGTCGTATCCGGGTGCGTCTCTGGTCTTGAAATCTCAGGAGGGCAGCCTGATGTACTCCTATTCAGAAAAAAGGATAGCGTATTTTCTTCCCGGAAATGTCTCTCTTGTTTTGTCGGAAGGCGGCGCGGACAAGACTCTGATGACAAGGTGGCTGGAGCCTGGAGAGATCCTGACTCTCGGTGTGAAAGTGTCGTCTTCTCAGACGGGTTCTTCGGCAGAAACGTCTGGTCGTAAGGATATTTCGGTGTCCGTGGATACATCCAGAGTGTGGGTGGAAGACACCTATGTCATCGGTGAGGGAACCGCCAAGGGTGAGTCCTCGGAGAACGCAATGGGAATAACGCAGGCAATGGCTTCGGTAGGAGAAAATGATGTGTGGATCTGCGGCTATGTGGTCGGAGGCGACCTCTCGTCGTCGTCAGCGTCTTTCGATGAACCCTTCTCGTCAAGGACAAATATCCTTCTTGGACCAAAGCCGGGCACGGCAAGCCGTTCTTCCTGTCTGGCGGTGCAGTTGCCGACCGGCAGTGTCAGGGATAATCTCAACCTTGTGGATAATCCTGGACTTCTCGGCAGCAGGGTATGCCTGAAAGGGGATGTCGTGGCTTCATATTATGGACTTGTGGGAATAAAGAATGTGAGTGATTATGTGGTGGAATAAATTGTTGTTCAAGGCTCTGCTGCCTTTGATGGTGATGAGTTTATTGGTGTCGTGTCTGGAAAATCCGGAAGGTATGGAGGCTGGCCGTTCAGGTACGGTGGAAGTCAGGCTTGCCCTCGAAGGACATGAGGAGGTCAGGAGCATACTGCCGGAAAAAACGATAGAGACCATGATAAGTGATGTGACATTGGCCTCTTATGATTCTGACGGAAGACTGGTGAATACCTTGTACTATAATGGGGCGGATGCTGCTATGGATCTGTATATAAGCGGAAACGGCACATGTAATGTCTATGCTCTGGCAAATATGGGCGATATGACAGCTGGCTTTACTGAAGATGAATCAGGCGTGGAGAATATTGTGTACATGCTTGGCTCCTATGATGTCGTGGCTGCGAGAGGAATTCCGATGTGCGGGAGTATCAAAGGATGTACCTATGAGGAAGGCAAGGTTGTTACGATTCCTTTGGAGAGGCTCTTTGCCAAACTCCGGGCCCGTATTCTGCATACGGGACTTACCGGCTCATCTCCAACATCCGTCAGTGCATACACCTTGTGTAACAAAAGCATATATGTACGTCAGGCAAACAGGCGGCTGAGACCGTTTTCGCAATCAGGTAGTGCGGCAGAGATGGTTGAGGATGTGATGAACAAGTCTGATTATAATCCGGATCTTGCAGATAGTGAGGCTTATGAAGGCTCGATTAAGCAAAGCAACTGGGGACCGGGTTTGGGATATTTCCAGGATACTACCGTTGTCCTGTATGTGCCTGAGAATGTTCAGGGTGTGTTGCTGCCGGGCAATACGGATCCGCTGTCTAAGACGGCAGACAAAATCTCAGAAACAGACGGAAAGGCCTATGACCAATTGTGCTCTTACCTGGAGTTTACGGCAAATAAGCCGGCTAAAGGTGACGGATATGGAGGCGAAATCACATACAGGTGCTATCTGGGTGAGGATAATGTTTCGGATTTCAGCATCAGGAGAAATTTGTGTTACGACCTGACCATGAATTTTACAGACGAAGGATTCCTTCTGGATAACTGGAAAGTCGTGAAGGGTGACGGATGGACGGATACCAGGACTCTCTGCTTTGTTGAAGGTCCCTATGTCGTCTATCCCGGGACAACTACGGATGTGCTGGTTCATTATAATCGTTTCAGTACGTCACTTGAGACGGATTCGACAGGACCTCTGTCGGACTGGACCTATGAATATGACGAAGCGGCAATGAAGAATGCCGGACTTACCTGTTCTTTCTTGGGATCGACCAAGGTGAAAGGACGGCGTGGGTATTCGGATCATTGTTTCAGGATCGTTGCTTCCTCGGATGCAAAGGTTGGGGAAGCCTTCCCGATAAAGGTCATGATGGCTGACGGTTCAGGCTCCGATATTGCCGTAGTGCATGTCGCGGAAATCGGGGAACTTTCATCAGCCTGGGATTTCAAGCCGGAATACGTTTCTCAGAAAGGAACTCTCAAACTGGCGGGTGCAGTTGAGGCCTTGCTCCCTCTGACTGCCAGTGTCGCCGATCCGTCGGTAGTCAGTTGTGAAAGGGAGTCTGATGACACCTTTGTCCTGACAGCTTTGCATAAGGGGACTACGGAGGTCACGTTCATGAATTCGGATGGCTCACAGACTTTGACCTTGTCAATGGCGGTCAAGGCTCCTATGCTTGCTGTTTCCGACATATATATCGCTCTTGCCCCGGATGGAGAGCCGGGCTATCTGGATTATCATTATCTGGATGATGAGGGGGTGCCTCTGACTAATGTTTCTGCAGAGGCGTATTCCACATACCTGAAACCTGTTGTCAATGGATGCGGCTATCTGACGTGTGTCCCTGAGGACACGTCCTTGAAAATGTATCTCAGCAGACTGTATGAATCAGGTGTTCTTGTAGGGCTTGGGAAATATTATGACATCACCATTGCTGCCTCGGACTGTCCTGATGCAGGTACGCATTCTATGAGGGCATATGTCGTGAACCCTTTCAACGGGATGCCTTCATCCGCTTTGAAGAAACTGGATGATTATACTCTTTTCACTCTTTCGGCCACCCCTGCCAAGGTGCGCAGCAGTTTTGCTGACGAAAACGCTTCATGGAATGACATACGCTATGAAATACCTCCTGTGGATGCAGACCTCTCATATGTGAGTTCGTCTCTTGAACCGGCCTGGAAGGATGTGTTCAGCAATGAAAACGGTGTGTTCCGGTCTGATTATGCCCACTCTGACCCGAAGTCGTCTTCGGGTGCATCAGTCACAGTCAGTCGCAATACGGTATATGCATCCACAAGTCATAGTGCCGGCCGCCATGATCTGAAACTGAATGTGACGAACAGGCATTCCGGTGAGATGATTTCGCATACTCTTGGCAGTCTGGATGTATATGTTCACACAGCCATCGGCGCCGAGGCTTCATTCGGAAGTCTGGTTTGCAGTTATCCGTCAGGCGGAGCCTCCTCTGCCTCTACTGTGGCAGGCATATATAACTCTGTGTCAGGGATGTCGTTCTATAGTCCGACCTCATCGGCGAAGATATATTATGCGGATGTGTCGATGAAATACCTCACCGATGTGAGCAGGGTTTTTGTCTTCAGCGAAATGGAAAGAGGAAATTCATCGTATCAGAATGTTATGAACAGTCTGGACATCGTCAGGCCGTCAGTCGGTGACGGCGAAACGGACACAAGTCTGCGTCTTCTGTATTCTGTCGGTGTGGGTGGCGGGCAGAGAACTGCCATTTGTGGTGAGACTTACGGAATGAGGAAAGGTATAGGACCTATGCTGTACAGGGCTTTGAGTATGGAGACTTATTCGACTACACTCACAACCAATGAGTTGAATGTCAGATTTTTAGGGTATAGCGACCTGCAGTCGGGTGGGTTGGGGACTTATGCCCCGTGCTATACCATGCATGACATGAACAAGGGCAGCGACATGACGGCCAACACGGTCAGTAAGACTTCTCCGTATTATTTCTCGCCGACGTCATGCAGCCAGTACAGGGATTCCTCCGGACAGGGCTATCATGTCATCCATACGTTGAATGCGATTGCTTCATATACCTGTGGCTGGATAAATCTTTTGTGACGTACTGTCCTCAAGGGCAGTTTCCATATCAATCATTTTGCAGGGACGGGCCGCGACGGTTGCCGTCCCATTATATTCTGAAAGTTCTGCGAATGTCTGATTTGCAGACTTTTATGAATAAGTGGCATGATAATATTGGATAAATGAATAATAATTGATAACTTCGCGAGCCTTTATTGTAAGATAACTAATGATATACTGATGAAAAATTTATTCAAATTGTT